>JAAZGM010000040.1 GCA_012511245.1 Methanomicrobiales archaeon
AAAGTGGACAGGATTGAAAAGACCCTCGATGGGATCTTGGGGTAAAACCTTCTGCTCTAAAAAATGATTGGATGGGTGTATGATGGACGTGCAGTAGCGGGTTTCAGGGTATGGCAGACGACGTGCAGATAGGGTTCCACCGCACATGATGCCTGACCATGTACTAGTAAGATTTTCCAATATAATAATGTTTACCATTTATAACAAAAATATTGTTTTGTAGCAACAAGGGCTGTTCCCATAATCGTTCTTCTCCTGCTGCTCCAGCGAGAGGTGCCCGGCAGGCCATGCGATACAGCCGTTGCAGGTCGCTCCGTCAGGGCGATGGCCTGCATCGCACCATTGTGTTTCTGGATCGTTTGCCTGTTTGAAGAACTCTCGTGGCATCTCCTCCGTGAAGAACCTGCCACGATGGGCGGCCAGGATAAGGAAAGGGGTGGATGCGGCCCGGCCGAGCCCTGCTGCCCCCTTGCCCCACTGATCGGGTAGGTTCAGGGCGGCGACGTCGGTGAACCTCCCGGGGCCGGTCATCACCCCGATCCAGATGGAAGGTTTTTCACCTGGGAAAGCCTTCCTTTTCAGAGGTGATGTTATGGCGATTGACTGGTACGATGAATTCGTTGATTTAGGTCACACTCCCGGCCCAGATGAACTCGTAGCCCTCTACTACTTCGAGCCTGCAACAGGGATCAGCAAGGAGGAGGCGGTCGGAAGGATCGCATCGGAGAGTTCGACCGGAACCTGGACGACACTTTTTACCCTGCCGCCCCGGATGCGCGACCTTCAGGCAAAAGCGTTTGAGATCGAGGGGAACTACGTAAAGATCGCATACCCACTCGCCCTCTGGGAGGAGGGGAACGCAGCCCAGCTCCTGAGCGGGATCGCCGGAAACGTCTTCGGGATGAAGGCACTCGACCGCCTCCGGCTGATCGACGCCTCGCTCCCGGCCGAGTATCTCCGGCATTTCAAGGGCCCTCACTTCGGGATCGAGGGGATCCGGGATATGATGAAGGTCCGCGGCCGGCCGCTCACGGGCGCCGTCCCAAAGCCGAAAGTGGGTTTCACGGCTGAAGAGCACGCAGAGATCGGCTACGAGACCTGGATGGGCGGGTTCGATTTCGTCAAAGACGATGAGAACCTGACGTCGCAGCCGTTCAACCGGTTCGAGGATCGCGTCCGGGCGATGGCGAAACTGCGGGATAAGGCCGAACAGGAGACCGGCGACGTGAAGTCCGCGTTCATCAACATAACGGCCGATACCGAGACGATGAAGAAGCGGGCGAAGATGCTTGCGGAGTACGGCTGGAACTACGCGATGATCGATGTCGTGGTTGCCGGGACGTCGGCCGTCACGACCCTCCGGGATTACTGTTCCGACCTCGGGCTTGCCATCCACGCTCACCGGGCGATGCATGCGGCCTTCGACCGGGACGAGAGGCACGGGATCACGATGCAGTTCCTGGCGAAGGTGATGCGCCTCATCGGTGTCTCTCAGATTCACACCGGGACTGCCGTCGGAAAACAGGTCGGCACCCGGGCGGAGGCCACGGTGCTTTCGGATATCCTCCGGGAGAAGCACACGAATGCTGCCGATCATATGGCTCTCGACCAGGACTGGGGCACTATAAAGAGCGCTTTCCCTGTCTCTTCAGGCGGGCTCCACCCCGGGCTTGTGCCTGACGTGCTCGATATCTACGGCACTGAGCTCGTCCTCCTCGTGAGCGGCGGCATCCATGGCCACCCGAAGGGAACACGGGCGGGTGCAGAAGCGACAATGCAGGCGATCGAGGCCTGGCAAAACGGCGAGACGCTTGAAGAGAAGGCAAAGAAGGCACCTGCACTTGCGGAGGCGCTTCTGAAATGGGGGTACTATAAACCGAAATAAGGGATAGGCATCTCTTGATTGGATTTCCGGCTCTCCACCAGAGAGCCTGAACACCTCCCCCGTCGGCGGTCTCGTGGGCGGAGGACGCCCATGGCGTTACCCGACATTGCCACTGAAGTCATGTAAATTATCGGGGGCTCTCGATGGTAATATGCCGCGCCGGACTTCCGGGATGTTCTCGGCCCAGGGAACAGCGAACACTTCAGGAAAGTATGGAGGTATATTTATGGGAAATATTGCAGTCGTAGGTAACATTAGTATTGCAGTC
>JAAZGM010000277.1 GCA_012511245.1 Methanomicrobiales archaeon
CCGGATCATCTCATTCGACAGTTCAAACCTGAGATCACCCCACAGGACCAGCCGGAACGGGGGGTCCGAATGGATTGCAATTATCTGGCCTCTCCCGCTCAGTGGTTGTGTGGTGTACCAACCTGCCTGAATAGCCTGTTCAAAGATATCACCGGACATTTGACTCCTCCCTATCGGAAACTTCACCGTACCTTAACCACGATTGCGGGATACTTAGCATAATCGATTCACAGTTCATTTAACTCCCACCGAATGCATGATTTTCTGTCCGGCAAATTTCACGATATTCCTCGGGAACGTGAGCCGGTAATCAAGGCCGGGTTTATGTGCAAACCGATCTTCGATCCGCTGGCCGAAATAGCCTTTGGAGTATGACCGGACACCGGCTGTGAACTGGACAACATCGCCCCGGACAAATTCCCCGATTGCATCGAATCCAGCCGTGTAGTTGATCCAGATGTGATCGGCAAGCAGCCTTCCCTTTACGGTTTTCAGGTTTCGCAGCAGGATGCTCCGGCCGACAATTCCTCTGGCCCGGTAGGTTCCATACCTCTCAAATGTCGCGACAAACCGCGACTTTTGCCCCTCTAACGATTGCAGTTCTATCCTCATCGTGCCCGCCCCCCGGGCTGATCATGTATCTTTCAGGAAAAACGATAAGAACTTTTAATATAACATCGTTAGCAATCTTAACATCATGGCGCTGAACACCGGACTGGAAAAGATCGTTCATATCATTCCGCTCGGCTATGAGATTGATCGTGCTGTAGTTCCGTTCCAGGACCAGATTCCTGGCCGGGTCTATCTCCTCGCCGTGATCAACAATCCTGATCTCGACCAAAACATGGTAGCACAACAGCAGCATTTCGTCAACCAAGTAAAGGCCAGGCTGAACAAAACCACCGAAGTGATCACGATCAATACCAATATGTTCGAGCTCCAGGATGTGATCAAGACCATCTCCGGCATCATCAGGAAAGAGCAGGAGCAGGGAAACCGCATCTCGGTGAATATGTCTGCGTGCGGCCGACTGACATCAGTAGGCGCAGTGGTGGCCGCAATGGCATATGATGTCAGCCTCTACTACGTCATGGCACAGGATTATGCCAGAACAGAAGAAGAGATCAACCTTCACGGGCTCAGCATCTGCCCGACGCCGAACGTGAAGAGGATTGTGAATTTTGCTTTTGTCCAGCCCGATGAGATAGGTAAGCAGATCCTCGTTTCCCTCTACAAAAAAGGCAAATCCATGAGGCCCATCGATATTTTTGAAGTTCTTAAGGACCTGAGCGTGCAGGGGTACGGCGTGTTATACCCTGAAGTTGAGGGAAAAAAGAAGCGCGAACTCCAGATCAGGCAGTTGATGAAACTCGATAAAACATTTCTTACCAGACTGGAACGGGACAAACTGATTACACGGGAAAAACATGGGCGGAATGTCTTTGTTACGTTAACAGAGTCCGGCAGGTACATGGCATGCCTGAGCGGATTGCTGGAATAGGTGCTGCGGCATAATTCTCATCAGGGGGCGGCAAAGGCAGCGGTATGGCAGTCCAGGGTTCAAAAAACGCGGATTTCAGGCTTTGTTGGACGATCTCTTGATACATGCTCGCAGGCTTCGAATAGGCTATTGGATAAAGTAGCAACGGTTCCCCAATGCTTATGCAACGCAGCAATCCGCCTGAAAAACCAAAAATGAGAGTTAAAAGTCCGGGCCCTCTCACCCCCTCTCATCCGCCCGGACCTTCAACCCCTCATTATCCACCGTCGTCGCGATCGCGATCCGGAGCCCGGCCTTCTCAAGGATCGCCGCCACTTCCTCCTCTGGCCGACCGGTGATGACCGCGATCGACGGGCCGACCGAGCTCATCCCGACGAACTCGAGGCCGGCATCCCGGAGAGCCGCCATGTAACTGTAGATCTCAAATCCGTGGTGCTCCACCTCGGCGCGTTTCGAGCCCCGGAACTCGATCTCCCATATGACGTCGCCTGCTTTCCTGAGATCGCCGCGTTCCAGTGCCGGGATGAGGTCCATCAGGACGAGGTAGGACTTCAGCTCGCGATCGCGGTAGTCGAGCGTCCGGGCCTTGTTCATCAGGAGGTCGAACTCCTTCTCCCCCGCCGACGATATATCCGAGGCAGGGATGGCAATGAAGACGTTCTTGTCCCTGGCAAAGGCGTGCTGGTAGACGAGCGCCAGTTCGTCGCCCATCACCACCATGCCGCCGTAGGTGCTCGCCGCAGGGCCAACGCCGGTCTCGAACCCGAACGCAACGCTCCCGGCCGCTGTCTCCTCGACGAAGTTGCAGCCGAGGAGCTGGCGGAGCTCGTCAGGGGTCAACGGCGAGCCCACGGCGACGTTGAGGGCGTTTGCAGCCGCGATCAGGATGGTGCTCGTCGACCCGAGCCCGACGTGCTCGTGCTGGTGGTCGTGGGCACAGATCTTAAAACCGCCCGTATACCCGACGACCTGCCGGAAGGCCTCAGTGAAGTGCCGGAGGATCGGTTCACGGGTGTAGTCGATCTCGATCCCCGAGGGTATACACTCGACCTCAGCGGTGCAGTAGATCCCTATGGCAAACCCGATCCCGCCTCCCCCGGGATGATCGGGAGAAAACCGGTTCATGTCGAGCACGGTGAGGTGGATCCTCGCCGGGGCACGGGCGACGACGGTGCCGGAGACCGGTGCGAGCCGGTAGTCTTTCTGGAGACCGCACGGCCGGATATTCTCGCCGGGGGAGAAGGAGGTGAATTCGTACTCGACGAGGTCGAGATCCCCGCCCCGGATCTTCATGGTAGCCATTCTATCACTTCGCTTTCAGCGTGTACGGTCAAAGAAGATATCCTTTCCCGATGCCCGGAGCGGTATGCCGTAGGCGACACCGCAACCCTCCAGCCACCCGAGCGAGAGCGCCCCGACCCCGACCGAGTACATCACCCGGTTGTCGACGTTGTGGATGCTTGCGGTCTTCACCGCGGAGCCGACGGCGATCCCGAGATCCGCCATCCTGACAGCGCAGTTCGGGCCCCGGAACGGGGTGGGAAGGTTCGTCCTGCGCTGTGCATCGAGCATCTCCGCGCAGGTGGCGTAGCCGCACGCCCCGCAGTCGAGGCCCACGGCGTCGGCGAAGAGCGAGCCGATGAGAAAGCAGGCGTCACTTGCCGCGACGTTCCCTGCATCCCTGACGAAGAACCCGGCGCCGTGCTTCTCGCCGTACTCACGCATCGCCCCGGCGAGCCTCTCCTTCTCCTTCCCGGTGACGATCAGCGTCTTGATGACGTCGATGCCCCGGGCCTTCGGGGCGGTGCGGGCGGAGAGCGCCATCAGCCGGGCAACCATCTCTACGGCGTCTGATTCAAAGACCATGAGAGTACGTAGCCCCGGTCCCAGATAAGGGTATGCCCGGATGGCGGCGATACTTTTTTCCAGCAGGCAGACCGGAAAGGTACCATGGCACCGGAGAAGAGCCACGAACGCGCCACATTCGGCGCAGGATGTTTCTGGGGCGTCGAAGAGGCGTTCCGGAAGGTTCACGGCGTCGTGGATACCGCGGTGGGGTTCATGGGCGGCACCACCGAGAACCCGACATATCGCGATGTCTGCACGGGAAGAACCAGACACGCTGAGGTCGTGGAGGTGACCTACGACCCCGGAGAGGTCTCGTACCGGGAACTCCTCGACGTATTCTGGGACGCCCACGACCCGACCACCCCGAACCGGCAGGGGCCCGATATCGGGACGCAGTACCGGTCGGTGATCTTCTTCCGCACCCCGGAACAGGAGGCAGAGGCCCGGGCGTCAAAAGAGGAGATGGAGCGCTCGGGGAGGTTCCGCCGCCCCATCGTCACCGCGATCGAGCCTGCGAGGACGTTCTGGCGGGCTGAGGAGTATCACCAGCAGTATATCGCAAAACGCGGCGACGGGCAGTGCCGGGTGTGGTAGGGAAGCACCCTCTCACCCCCACCTCCCCCCGATCTTGAACCCGACGCCCTCAAACGATGCGACCAGCCGGCCGCCCGAGTAGACATCGACGGTGTAGACCGACGTCTTCTCCGTCTCAGAAACCCTGTGGGCGACCGCCTCAATCGTGTCCGCCGTCGGGATAGTAAAATAGCGGATCCGGGCGGAGATCGCGATCTGGTCGATCCCCTCTATATTCGCGGCGATGCCGAAGGCGTGGTCGGCGATGGCGAAGATAGCGCCCCCGTGGATCGTATCGTGGGCGTTTTTCATCCCCGCCGCCGGCATAGCCACATGGACGCAACCGTCCTCGATCCCCGTGACCGTCATCCCGAGCAGACGAGCAAACCCACAGGCATCAGAGCGCTGCACCACCCCTGCATAGGCCTCCGGGATGGATCCCGTCTCATTCATAGCGCTACTTGTACTCCCGCTGCGTGTAGGTGGTGTTGCCAGCCTCACCGCCCCGGAGAACGATATAGAACCATTCCCCGAGCGATTTGAGCGTCCCGAACTGCTGGTAGCGCCGCATCGAGAACCCGACCGCAAGGCGGGGATCGAGATAGACCTTCCCGAGCTTGCGCATCCGTTGCGCGACCTCGAGATCGTCCCCGGCATCGATACAGCGGTACATCCCCGCCCGGACGAACGCCTCCCGGTCGAACGCCGTGTTGCACCCGAGCGTGAAGTAGATCGTCCGGGTATGGTAGCCGAGGCGCGAGAAGATATTTGCGCCGAGGAGCGAGAGCCGGTTCCTGAAAGAGTCCTCGATCGGGTAGACCGTGCCGTAGAGCTGCACGATATCCCGCTCCGTGAAGTTCCTCTCGATCCGCTCCACCCAGTCCCGCGGGAGGATGCAGTCGGCATCGGTCGTTGCGATGATATCGCCCGCGGCGGCCATCGCCCCGTCGTTTCGGGCTCCGCCGACCCGTTTGCTCGTCTGGATGAAGACCTTATCCGCAAGGGGCTCGGCCAGTTCCCGGGTCCTGTCCTTTGAGTCTCCGTCGACGACGATGATCTCGTAGGTCTCCCGCGGAACCGTCTGATCTGCAAGCGACGCAAGACAGCGCTCGATGTTCTGCTCTTCGTTGTAGGTTGGAACAACTACGGAGATCACGCCTCGATCAACTCCCGGTATAGTTGTTGATGCCGTTTTGCTATAAGCGTGATGTCATACTCTTCCGTCGAGGCGCGGGCGCAGGAGGCATAGCGCCGCAGAGTTGCATCATCGTTCACGAGACGGTATGCCTCGTCGAGATCCCTGAAGAAGAGAACAGAATCACCGAATATCTCCTGGAACTCAAAGATGTCCCGGGCGATGACCGGCAGGCCGGCCGAGAGGGCCTCGACGATCACAAGGCCGAACGTCTCGGCGTGCGACGGCATGAAGAAGATATCCGCCCCGCTGTACGCCCGGGATATATCGTCGATAACCCCGGTGAATATGACGTTTGCATGGGCATGGGTCTTGAGCATCTGGATCTTTGCATAATCCTTTGAGAGCGTCCCATAGGGGAACCCGCCCACCCAGATCCAGGTCATATCGGGATGCTGATCAGCAAGTTTGAAGAAGTCGTAGATGCCTTTCCGGGGGGTCTGCTGGCCGACGGAGAGCACCACCCTCCGACCGGGCTCGATCCCGAACTCATCGCGAAACGACTCTCTCTTCACCTTGTCCCGCTTGAAGTATGTCCGGTCGATGCCGTTCGGGATGAGGGTCTTCGGGATCTCGGGGACGAGCTGCTCGGTCTCGCGGTGACAGGGCTCCGATATCGTTATGATGTGATCGAACTGCCGGTAGATCTGTGGGTATATCGTGTTGATCCGTTTTGAGAAGGCAACGTTCCCCTCGTTCAACCGGGGAGTCGAATGAGCGGTCAGGACCTTGACGCCCTCGGTGAACTTCAGGTGGTACATCGCCCAGGGCCCGAAGGTATGGTAGTGGGTCAGGTCGAAGTCGCCGTTGTAGAGGTTGCGGGAGACCTCCATCCCGGGTAGTTGGGAAAGGTGGTTATACAGGGTTCTTGCAGCCGTCGCACATCCGATGTAGCGCAAAAAACGAAAGTCTTCGACGAATATATTGACCTTCATGCGCCGCCCCTCACAAAGTCGATCGCACTCCGGATGCAACCGTCCATATTGAGGTACTCGAACTGCGAGAACCGACCGACGAGGTCGATCCCGCGCTCCCGGCAGAACTCACGGATGACCGCGACGTTCTTCAGGTAATCAAGATCGTAGACGACGTAGGCGAACTCTTCCCGTGCGATGCCGGTGTAGACGACGGTATCCCGCGAGGGGATGAACCCCGCGGCGACGAGCGATGCGACGGTATGCTCGATCAGTTCGGTGTCCGTCATCCCTGAGACCGCGTCGCCCTCGTTGTAGGTGATCTCGGCGAGGATCGAGGAGTGGCCCGGGGGGGCGACCTCCGTGCTGTAGTTCGAGGGGAACGATATCCGGTTGAAGAGGCCGGTCGCCTCGTCGGGGACGTAGAGCCAGGATATCCCGGGAACGTCGCAGGAGAGGCCGATGAAGACCGAGCAGAGCGAGTTGTAGCGGAGGGCGCCGCATGCCGCCTGCACATCGGCCGGGACGTCTGCAAGACAGGGGAGCAGATTCTGGAGCGGGATGGTCGATATCAGGCGATCGGCATGGACGGTCTCTCTGCCGTCGCTGACGGAGAAACCGCCGTTCTCCTCGCGGACGGAGGAGACGGTAAACCCGGTCAGGATGGCGGGAGCGACCGGTTCCGCGATCGCCCGGATGAGCGCCTCGATCCCGCCCTCTACCGGGTAGGAGAAGACCGCCTGGTGGGTGTAGCCCTCGGTCTCGATCCCGATGGCCGACCGGATGATGTCCTCGACCGGCGGGCGGGGGATACGCCCATCTACCCAGTGATGCGACATCCGATCGGCCGGGTAGTTCCAGATCTTCTCGTTGTAGGGGAGCATGTAGCACTCGGCGATGCCCCGGCCGAATGTGCAGGTGATCCATTCGGCGAAGTTCTCCGGCGGCGGGACCTCGCCCTTCTCGACGGCGATGAGGTTCTTGACGAACTCGTTGATACAGAAGAAACGGTCAGCATCAGGGAGTTGATACAGGCCGTTCTCGAAAGGATATTTGATATGGCGGCCTTTGTAGAGGATCTTTGTGTTCCGGTTCCGCCGATCGGCATTCTCGCCGAGAACCGAGAGCATGAAGGAGAGGACTTCGGCATCGCGGGAGAATATGATATGTGATCCCCCGGAATCAAATGTGAAACCCGCTTCCATCCTCGAGCGGCAGAGTCCCCCGATCTTCTCACACTGTTCGAGGACGATCACATCGTCGCCCTGTTCGTGGAGCAGGCGGGCCAGCGTAACCCCGGTGAGACCGCCGCCCAGTACCGCCGTTTTCACGTTCTTATTGTATGATATCGAATCCTTATATGGTTGACCATCGGTTTCCTCGCGGTTGCCGGGTACAGGGAGAGAATGAGGGGGGATCCGGCCGAAATCGCGGGACCCGGATTTTTATATGCTCCATCCTGTGCGGGGGTGAACGGGAGTTGTGGCGCCGGGGATCCCCGCTCGCCCTTTGTAGAGGGCTCCCCGCCTCTCATGGGTGCGGCTCCACACCGGCCCGCCGCCAGCACCCGCGAGAGGGGCTGTCAGGGAGAACTCCCGCCCGGCGGCGTGTCTTTGCGCTGGCGCTTCATATCCACGATCACCACCTGGATGCCGGTGCCGCCCTCTCAGGATCTCGCCGATCAGGCAAAGCGCGGATACGCCCAGGGCCGCCCATCGTGACGGCCGCAAAGGTCTGCTTCACCTGCGGGGGGGTCGGGCCTTCCTGCAAAGCCGGCAATCTTGGGCTATAGGCTGGGCAGACGATCCCGACCCGGTCCGCGGCAGGGGTGATGGTTTCGGGGGTATCTGCAAGCGACGCAATCGGGATGCGGCGGCAAGGGAGTTTTTCGTGCCGGTAAAACAGCAGATGCCGTTCCTCATGGTAACTTCAAGCGATCCGATCCCGCCGCCCACCGGATGTATCAGTGACGTGTTTGTTCATGAGGATATGGACAAGACGATCGGGAGTGCTTCCGGCAGGTGAAAAAAAGGATTGCAGGGTGTATCCCGTCATCGGTGCCGGCGGGGTGTATCCCGCTCGACCGCCCAGGTCTCTCCTGTGCCGCCGGCCCGTGGAGCAGGGGCGGGCGACTGGATGAACCAGCCAGTCCGGGTATTGTCGAGCACATCTTCGGAGTTCCGGTTTGTCATGAGGCTGACGACCGCCATCGCAAGGATCGAGAGGGCGAGCGCATAGATGCTGAAGTGCATGGGAAGGGGTGCCACGAACTGGTGCCAGTAGCCGAAGATGCCGGATGCGGCAAGCCCGACCAGCATGCTCGCGATCGCTCCTTCGCCGGTAGCCCCGCGCCAGTAGAGCCCGGCAAGCAGCGGGACTGCAAACGTCGCGAGCATCACCCCGATCCCCATCCAGATCAGCCAGGCAAGCATCTCGGGTGGGTTGATCGCAAGGAAGAGCGTGCCTCCGGCGCCGAGGACGAGGGCGATCTTGGAGACGAGGAGCACCTCTTTATCGGTTGCTGAAGGCCGGAAGATGTTTTTGTAGATGTCCCATGCAAACGATGTCCCGACAGTGAGCATCAGCCGATCGGTCGTCGACATCACCGCCGCAAGGACGATCACCGCAAAGAGCGCCCAGAACGCCACGTTCGGCATCGCATGCTCGACACCGGCGATGAAAGAGTAATCCTGGGCGTTCACGACGTCCGGGAGCACCAGCGCCCCTTCTTCGACGAGTGACCGGACGGCAAACCCGACGAACTTGACGAGGAACATCACGACCGCGTAGATCAGGAAGGCGATGAGCGGTGCCCACTTGAAGTAGCGGGCCTCTTTTGCGGCGAGGACGTTGTTGACGACGTGCGGTGCACAGGCAAGCCCGACCATCAGGAGGATGCCGAACGAGAAGAGGAACTCCGGTGTCGCGTAGGCGTACGGTGCGTAGGCCGTCGGGAACCAGGGTTCGACGAAGTTCGGGTCGACCCCGGCAAGGACGGTATTGATGTGCCCTAGCCCCCCTGCACTCATGATGACGGGGGGCGCCATCAGGAGAACGCCGAAGATCAGGATGAGACCCTGGATGAGACCTGCCCACGATACGGCGTAGAGTCCGCCGACGACCGTGTAGGCGGTGATGATGACCCCGGAGATGAGGAGCGCCTGCCAGTGCGGGATACCGAAGAGCCAGACAAGCACGATGCTGATCGCAGCATACTGTCCGACGAGGTAGATCAACGAGACGACGATCCCGGAGGCCGCCGCAAGCGCCCGGACCGCCCGGGGGCTCTCGAACCGCTCGGCAAGGTAGTCCTGGACGGTCAGGTAGCCCCGCTCCTTTCCGACGGCGTGGAGTTTCACCCCGAACGCGATGATGCAGAACGAGGCCGCGAGCGGGACGAAGATCTGCTCCCAGATCCCCGGCCAGCCCGACGTATACCCAAACCCGCTGACGCCGAGGAGACTCATCCCGCTGCAGATCGAGCAGACGATCAGGATCGTGAAGACCCAGAACCCGAGCGAACGGCCCGCAAGGATGTAGTCTTCGGTGTTGTGGATCTTTTTAGACGCCCAGCTCCCGATGAGGATGAGCACGACGAAGTAGAGTCCGATGACGGCGAGTACTGTGAGGTCTGCCATTCAGGGGGCCTCCCTGAACCGGAGTCCCCAGAGGGTGAGCAGCACGACGGCCAGGACGACGGCGCCGCCCACGATGAACCCTGTCTGGGAGGGTAATGCGAAGAACATGCTGTGTCAGTATGTGACATGCTAGCATATAACTCGATCGATCCGGGCGAGGAGATCTCCCCGATGAACTGCCCGGGCTGTTAGATCAAGAAGAGATCACTTTGCCCTGTAAAACAGTCCTGCCCATGAAGAAAAAAGATGGCGCACGGGAGGGCTCCGGCGTCAGTGGATGAGCACGACGAAGTAGAGTCCGATGGCGGCGAGTAATGTGAGGTCCGCCATTCAGGTGGGCCTCCCTGAACCGGAGCCCCCAGAAGGTGAGGAGCCCGACGGCGCTGCCCACGATGAGCCTCATCAGGAGAGGTGATCCAAGGAACATGCAGTAGCAACGTGTGACGTTGTATGGGATAACGCGATCGTCGATGGTGCAAAGGGGGAGCCCGATAAAAAAGAATTATTTGGAACTTGTCACGGTCTTCGATCCCCGGAGGATGGCGATCTTACCGGTGCGGACGAGCTCCTTGATGCCGTACTGGCGCAGGAGTTTCTCGAGCGCGTCGATCTTGTCGGTATCGCCCGCCACCTGGAGCACCAGCGTCTTTGCGCCGACATCCACGACCTGCGCCCGGAAGATATCGGCGATCTGGAGGATCTCGGCGCGGGAGGTTCCCGGTTCTGCGGCCACCTTGATGAGGGCGAGTTCCCGCTCGACGCTCTCCCGTTCCGTCAGGTCGGAGACCTTGATGACGTCGATGAGTTTGTTCGTCTGTTTCATCACCTGTTCGACGACGGAGTCGTTGCCGTTCACAACGATCGTGATCCGGCTCATATCCGGCTCCTCGCAGGTCCCGACGGCGAGGCTCTCGATGTTGAACCCTCGCCGCGAGAACATGCCGGCGACCCGGCTCAGGACGCCCGCCCGGTTCTCGACGAGAACACTCAACGTATGCGGCTTCATTTCTGGCGCACCCCGATCATCTCGTTGATGGCGGCACCCGCCGGGACCATGGGATAGACGTTCTCCTCCCGCTCGACCCTGAAGTCAAGGACGAACGGCCCGTCGGTCGCAAGAGCGGTCTCGAGCGCCTCCCTGACATCGGCCTTCTCGTCGACCATGAGCCCGTCGACCCCGTAGGCGTTTGCGATCCTGACGAAATCCACCGGCGGGAGCTCGGTATAGGAGTAGCGGCGGTCGTAGAAGAGCTCCTGCCACTGCCGCACCATCCCGAGGTACATGTTATTCAGGATAACGATCTTGACCGGGATCTTGTAGTGCGCCACCGTCCCGAGTTCCTGGATGTTCATCTGGATGCTCCCGTCGCCGGCGACATCGACGACCGGAAGGTCCGGCCGGGCGTAATGGGCGCCGATGGCCGCCGGGAACCCGTAGCCCATCGTCCCGAGACCGCCGGAGGTGATCCAGGTCCGGGGTTTTTTGAAGCAGTAGTGGAGCGCCGTCCACATCTGGTTCTGCCCGACCTCGCTCACGACGACCGCCTCGCCCTTCAGGATATCGGAGAGCTCGCGGACGACGTACTGCGGGCGCAGGTGGTCGTCGTCGCGGTAGCCGGGCGGGCACTGCGCCTTCCAGGCGTTGATCCGGTTCATCCAGGCCGCTGTATTCCCGTGCTTCTGCATCCGGCTGATAAGTGCTTGAAGGACGGCCTTCACGTCGCCCACGATCGGGACGTCGACCGTTTTGTTCTTCCCGATCTCGGCCGGATCGATGTCGATATGGATGACCCCGGCGTTCGGCGCGAACGTCTCGATCTTGCCCGTCACCCGATCGTCGAACCGGGCGCCGACGGCGATCAGGAGATCGCACTCCGTCACCGCGTAGTTCGCGGACTGGGTGCCGTGCATCCCGAGCATGCCAAGAGAGAGCGGGTGGTCGCCGGGAACAGCACCAAGCCCCATCAGGGTCGTCGTCACGGGGATCGCGGCGGTCTCGGCAAACAGGAGGAGTTCGGCCGATGCCCCCGAGAGGACCACCCCGCCGCCGGCGTAGATGAGCGGGCGCTCCGCTCCTGCGATCAGGGCAAGCGCCTTATCGATCTGGCGGACGTGCCCCTCGTAGGTGGGCTGGTAGCCCCGGAGGGAGACCGTCCCGGAAGCGGGTTTTGCGCTCTTCACCATGCTCGTGGTGACGTCTTTAGGAAGATCGAGCAGCACCGGGCCGGGCCGGCCGGTCCGCGCGATGTAGAACGCTTCCTGCACCATGCGGTCGAGGTCGTCGGCGCTCTTCACCAGGTAGTTGTGCTTCGTCACCGGCATCGTGATCCCGGTGATGTCCGACTCCTGGAACGCGTCGTTCCCGAGGAGGCCGGTCGGCACCTGGCCGGTCAGGGCCACGACCGGGATGGAGTCCATGTAGGCCGTCGCTATCCCCGTGACCAGGTTGCATGCGCCGGGGCCGGATGTGGCAAGGCATACCCCTACGCGGCCGCTTGCACGCGCGTAACCGTCGGCCGCGTGCGCCGCTGCCTGCTCATGCCTTACCAGAATATGCCGGATCGACGAGTCGTAGAGTTCATCGTAGATCGGCAACACCGCGCCGCCGGGGTAGCCGAATATGGTGTCCACCCCTTCTCGCTGCAGCGCTTCAATCAGAGTCCTGGCTCCGGTTTTCATGCTCTTCCCTGAGTAATCTGTTCATCCCGGCGATAACTGCTTCGACGCTGGCCATGATGATGTCGGTCCGGGCGCCCCGGGAGGTCACGGTCTTTCCATCCTTGCTGAGTTTCACCGATACGTCGACGAGGGCATCCGTTCCGCCGGTTATGGCATCGACGCTGTATTCATCGAGCCGCACGTTCCCGACATCTGCAACCGACCTCTGGAGCGCGCGGATCGCCGCATCCACCGGCCCTGTCCCGACCGCGGCGCCGGTGATCTCGTCGCCGTGGACGAGCATCGTCACCGATGCGGTCGGGACCGCGTTGCTCCCCGAGACGATGGTGAACTGGCGCAGTTCGAGGCAGGGCGTGAACTCGATTGCCATGACGGTATCAGCGATCGCCATGATATCGGCATCGGTTATCCGCATGCCCGTATCCCCGACCTGTTTGATCCGGGCGACGATCTCGGCGAGCTGGGCGGCGTTGGGGGCATACCCCATGTCGTGGAGCGCCGCCTCGACCGCCGCCGACCCCGAGTGTTTCCCGAGGACGATCCGGCGTTTCCGCCCGATACGCTCCGGCCGGAGGGGCTCGTAGGTGCTCGCGTCCCGCATCACCCCGTGGGCGTGGATCCCGCTCTCGTGGGTGAAGGCCATCTCGCCGACGATCGGTTTGTTGGTCGCGAGCGGCACCCCGGTCAGCCGGGCGACATGGGTCGAGAGGGGATAGAGTTCCTCTGTCCGGATCCCGGTCTTCTTCCCGTAGAGCACCTCGAGCGCCATCACGAGCTCTTCAAGCCCGGTGTTCCCCGCCCGCTCCCCGAGGCCGTTGACGGTGACGTGGGCACATGTCGCCCCCGCACGGAGGGCGGTGACGGTGTTTGCGAGCGCAAACCCGAGGTCGTCGTGGCAGTGGATCGAGAGTGGGGCGAAGAGGAGCGGTGGTATGACCTCGGCCGCCCGTTCGGGCGTGAGGAGCCCGACGGTGTCGCAGAAACAGAGCCGGTCGGCCCCCCGCTCGACCCCTTCCCGGAAGACCTCCGCAAGGAACG
>JAAZGM010000041.1 GCA_012511245.1 Methanomicrobiales archaeon
ATAAGGACGATAACCTGATGCAATTTACCTCACGGGTGACCTCAGCAGGGCTGGTTTTCCAGATCAATAGGTCTATCACCCCCAACCCGAATACAAACTCCTTATGAACCCGCCCGGACCCGAGAGTATCTACCGCTACTGGGGGAAGTACAACACTGAGAACGGCCTTGTATGGCATCCTCTCGTCTATCACTGCCTGGACGTCGCAGCGGTCGGCAGCGAGCTGATCAGGAGAGATCCCGGGGTGTTTCAGAAGATCGCCGGAGCGGTTCCCCTCCGGAACGAGTACGTCTGCTCCCTCGTCACGTTCTTGCTCGCCATTCACGATATCGGAAAGTTCTCGGGGAGGTTTCAGGGCATCAACCCCGCACTCCAGTCCCGCCTCCAGGGCGCCGCCTGCCGTATGCCGTATAGCCACCACCACACGACAATGGGCATGCTCGTCTTCATGCGGGAAGTGTGGCCGCGGGCGCGGGATGAGCACTGGTTTGGAACCGACCCCGACGAGGATCCATACGACCTGGAGGACCTCTTTCTCCCGTGGATACGGGCGACGGCCGGCCACCATGGGGAACCCGTCACTGATAGCGGCACGTTCTCGGAGCTCTTCAGCCAGATGGACCGGGAGGCGGCCGGCGAGTTTTCCCGGATCTGCTCGGACCTGTTCCTCTCCGAAGCACCGGAAGAGCCTGTTCGGTATTCGGCCGAACTGCATGAAGCCTTTACCCGCGTATCGTGGCTGATCGCCGGGCTGGCCGTATTGAGCGACTGGATAGGATCGGATGCCGGCATATTCCGGTATCACCAGGATGTAATGCCTCTTCACGAGTACTGGCGGCGTTACGCCGTCCCGAGGGCGCGAGCGGCGGTCGATGCAGCAGGTGTCCTGCCATCCGCCGTCACCCCCTTCCCGGGGATGGCATCCCTTCTCCCGAAAGATGCGGTCCCGACACCCCTGCAGGAGGCCGCCGCCAGCTACGAACCGGCCGGGGGACCCTGCCTCTTCATCATCGAGGATACCACCGGGAGCGGAAAGACCGAGGCCGCACTCGCACTGACACACCGCCTCATGGAGCACGGGTTTGCCGAAGGCGTCTTCATGGCACTGCCGACGATGGCGACCGCAAACGGCATGTACCGGCGGTTCGGCGAGAAGTACCGGCAGTTATACCGGGACGGCGAGCACCCCTCGCTTCTGCTCGCCCACAGCGCGCGGGAACTCTCAGATATCTGGCGCCGGTCCATCGGCCCGCAAACCGATAAAAAAACCTTTTCACCCGAAGGGGAGGCTGGATCTGCCGAATGTGCAGCCTGGCTCTCGGATAACCGGAAGAAAGCCCTCCTCGCCGATGTCGGCGTCGGCACCGTGGATCAGGCGCTCATGGCCGTGCTGCCGCTTCATCACCAGTCGCTCCGCCTGCTCGGCCTCGCCCGGCACGTGCTCGTCGTGGATGAGGTGCATGCTTACGACGAGTATATGAACGCCCTTCTTGAACGGTTGCTCCAGTTCCACGCGGCCTTTGGCGGCAGTGCAATCCTGCTCTCGGCGACGCTCCCGATGAGACTCCGGGAGCGGTTCGTTGCCGCTTACTGCGCTGGCCTCCGGGTGCCGGCGCCCCTGGTGCAGGAGACCGGCCTGCCCCTGATGACCGCAGTCTCCTCCCGGGGCGTAGAGGAGATCCCGGTGCAGGCAAACACCCTCTCCCGGAAGTCCGTTGCGGTTGAGCTCACCAGTGATGAGGCCGATGTGGAGGCCTACCTTGAGCGGGCGCTCCGTGAAGGCCGGTGCGCCTGCTGGATACGGAATACCGTCACCGATGCAGTCGAGGCATACATACGCCTCGCTGAACGATGGGGCGACGAACACGTCAAACTCTTCCATGCCAGGTTCACCGTTGGAGACCGCCAGGAGGTCGAGGACGACGTGCTGGCATGGTTCGGGAAGCAGAGCACGGATGCCGACCGTCGGGGGAAGGTGCTGATAGCGACGCAGGTTGTCGAGCAGTCGCTGGATATCGACTTCGATGCGCTGGTTACGGACCTTGCGCCCATCGACCGGGTCATCCAGCGGGCCGGGAGGCTGCACCGGCACCGGGGGAGGGAGGGCAGGGCCGTTGCGAAGCCCGTCCTGCTCGTCCTCTCTCCCCCTCCGGTTGAGGCTCCGGCGCGAGACTGGTTCACGAGCGTCTTTCCAA
>JAAZGM010000278.1 GCA_012511245.1 Methanomicrobiales archaeon
ATCCTGATATATTCTGATTGTCAGCGGAATCGCTGATATTGTCCTTGAGGTAGATTCACTCTGAACATGGCCTATCAAGTACTCTCTCCGTCTGGTGCCGCCCACCATGGGACATACTTCATCATCTCCCGGGCTGTATCCGGATCGTAGGGGACGATCTCACCCGCCCCCACCGCCTCTTTGATGAACCGGGAGGCTGTTGCACTATTCTTCGGGGGGATGCCAAACCGCTCGCGCAAGGAGCAGTTTGTCAGATATTCCCGGTTAACATATTTCAGGCAGGCATGGAGGTAGCAGGCCCGCACACGGTCAACCCTATCCATTCTGGCGAGAGGCCGGGGCGAAAAGAGGATTGACCGGGTAGCCTCTCCCACCACTTCGAAGAAAGGTGCCGGGAGCACGGGCGGCGGATGCCCCGCCCCCGGCGTGGAAAAACTCTCACCCGCTCTTCCGCACCGTGAACGCCCCCGTGGACGATCTGGTGCTCTTCAAAAAGTCAGCCGTCCGCTCGAGGGCACTCTTTACCCCCCGCCCATGGCGGTGCATCAGGTAGAAGAGGTTCAGGAAGAAGATCGCGCTGTCGGCAAACAGTACATCCTTCTTCGGCCCAACGACCAGCCTTGCGCCCGTCTGCTCCATGAACGGGTCGGTGAATGCGACCTTTCCGAGCGAGCAGGCCGAGAGCGCCACGAGTTCAGCGCTCTCAAAACAGTCCTCCGGGAACTCATCAGGGTGGACCCGCGCCCGGGTGAGCTGGAGATACCCCTCATCCTCCTGCACCTCCCCGTGCGAGGAGATGTAGACGTGCTCGTAGCAGGGGTCGTCAGAGAGCAGGTCCAGGAGGTCGGACTTTCGCGATATCTCGTGGTAGTCGACCGGGTGGTCGATCATCCGGAGGAACTCGTTGAGTACGTAGCCATCGCGGTAACCGCTGTTGTAGTCGGCCTTCTTCGTGCAGCACTCGAGGATCAGCATCGTCATCGCCGTCACTTCCCTGCCGCGTCGAGGACTTCCTGCATCCTGTCGTGGATCACCTGATAAAGGTCAGCCATAACCTTCCAGACGTACCAGATCCAGGTGTATCCGTTGGAAAGCGTCATCGGTCTCTGTTGCAACCGCTCGATCAACGTCGGGAAGTCAGGGAAGACCCCGAAGGTCCGGTAGAGGTCGAAAACAGTCTGATAGACATTGTAGGTCGCTGGAAATGGAACATCGAGGCGGAAAGCATCCTTGATCTCTCCGAACGAGGGGAAAAATGAAGTGAGTTCCGGGACCCACGGCGACTCTTCAGCGTAATCATACCAGGGCACGGCAAACGACCTGTTCTTCAGCATAAGTTGCGAATACGGATTCAAGGAAGATCCCCAATATGGATCCCGGGAGGATTCCCGGAGGCACCCTATCTCCCTGGCCTGCCATTCCACTGCGAAGATAACCATAGCCCGAGATTCAGGCGAGAAAGGCAAATGCCATGCAATATCTCGTGCGATATCAAAGACTTCATCCCACGTCATCCCCCTCTTCTGCCGGACGAGGGTGGCATAGATCTCAGGATAAAGAGCTTCGATGGCCTTGACAGCCCTGAGGGTCTCTTTATCATCGTAGTCAGTGATGAACCCCACCCTGTACATCTCGTAGAGGAGGCTTGCAGATACATCCTCCTCCAGCATGTCCCACATCTCCGTAGCGGTAGTTCCTCCGTGGCGAGTCACTCTTCACCACCACCAACCTTTTCCGTCACTACCCCGGACTCGATGCCGGGGTTCCATCCATCTCGAAGACAGCGCTCCACGACACGGAGCGTTCCTTCGGCTTCTTTTAGGTTGAGACGGTCCATCTGGCTGTGCTCGTCGTAGATGCCGACCGACAGATTGACTACAGGTGCGCTCGTTGCCCACGAGACGTCGTAGGAATCCGAGCATCTGTGCGAACTCCCGGCACGCCTGAACATCGGGCTTCCAACCTGCCGGGAGATCTCCTCAATCCACGTGAGAAACATGTCGGAAGCCATCCTGCGGCCTTTGTATGAATAAATGATATCAGCTCCCTCGGAAGAGTGGCGATCAAGAGTCAGCACGAAGGATGTGTCTTTGAAAAACTCAGGGGAGTTCTTGATTGCGTATTGGACACCTTTTCTGCCGATCTCTTCCTGCGTGGTTAACGCAATCTTGTAGTCGAGACCGGGTCGTCTGGTGAGGGAAAGGGCAAGAGCGACTCCAATTTTGCAATCGAAACCAATTTGAACTGGTTTTGAGGGACGATGGACCCAATCATCCCCATTCGATAGGCTTATTGTATCCGGTCTGGCCAGGATCTCTGCATCCCCCGGGGTTGTGTGACGCGGGTGGGTATCAAGATGAGCGTTTACCAGGCCCAGTGGTCCATCACTGGTTTCTGGTTGTGCAAGCACATTGCCCATCGCATCAACGGTGCAGTCCCAGTCTGATAGGTACGTTGTGGCTATGTGTCGGGCGAGGGGCAACTCCATGCCCGATGGGCTATGGAAGCGGACGACGTCGGCGAGGAGGGAGAAGAGATCTTCTCTCACCATGCAGCCTCCCTCCTCCTGTGATCTGGGCGGTGTCCGGCAAAGAGCGCCAGGTACACCAATTCTCCCTGATATTCAAGAGCCGAGCCGGTTAATCCACCGCCGCTTAGCCGTACGTCCCTGCCCAGGCCAACTGAGGGGTATATATCGCGGTTACAGAACCTCGCCCTCGCCAGGAAATCCTGCGGCGCCGTACGGTTTGATTTGGCCCTTCCGTGCTCTGCAGAGAGGATGGCGTCCAGAGCATAGCTACGGATGATCTTGGGGTAGAACTTACGGCAGGCATGCTCGGTCGAGAATACCTCCAATCCGACCACCTCGCCCCCGATCGCGACGAGAACCCCTTTCTGCCCACGCATTTTTCTGAAAGCGGCAGTGTACTCATCGATATCGCTCCGTTTTGCGTCAAATCCGGCCTTCATGGCATCCGACGGAGATTGAGCACCTGCCTTCTTGTTCACCTCCTCGATATCGCGCCAGACAGCCGACTGGTCCCCCAGGAATCCCCGGCCGTTTTTGAGGGATTGGGCGACGTAATCGGATTTCTTCTCGCGGAGTTTCGCTGACATGACGAAATTCGGTTCAGTAAATTCCCGGGAGGTGTAAGACCAGCGTCCTGCCTCCGTGCAATTTACGGGGATTCTAAGCGATTCTTTCGGCGGCACAAGGATGGTGGTGGTACTCACCCGATCCTGTTTCGATCCGATTAACTGTTCACCGGCTATGATGAGGACCGGTTGCTCCGCCCTGCTTACGACCTTCAGTTCCGGGACTGATCCCGATTCACTCACTTCGGTGACTGTGAGGAGGTCGCGTTTCAGTGCCTCCCCCATGGTCAGGTATTCCACTCCCCTTGCTTTCTCATTGTAGACGGGATAGACGTCCATCCCACCATAGCTGCGTGGTTGCCCGAACCTGATGTTCGAGA
>JAAZGM010000279.1 GCA_012511245.1 Methanomicrobiales archaeon
CCCGCAAAACCTAAATATGGTTGTCATCTAACGTTGAGCCGGTCAAGATCTGGCCGTTTTGCCCCGGGGTGCAAACACGCCAGGAGCGGCACGGGCTGCCGCCTCTGCTCTCTGTCCGGATCAGGACAGTTTGTGAGAACCCGGAACCCCGCATAACCGGGCTCTAAATGCTATCCTGCTGCTTCCTGCAGCGGGAGAATGAAATGGTGAAATTGTGATACAAAAAAAAGGAACCCTGATCGCACTGACAGGTCTAATCCTGGTATTCTGTCTCTTCTCCGCTGGTTGCACCGGTACGGAGAGTTCTGGAGCAAAAAAGATCAGCATCGGCTACGTCACCTGGGACTGTGCCATCGCGAGCAGCAACGTACTGAAAGAGGTCTTTGAGGAGGCCGGATATGATGTCGAACTGATCGCGGTCGATGCAGGACCGCTCTTCCAGGCACTTGCCCGTGGAAACGTCGACGTCACGACGACCGGGTGGCTCCCGCATACCCATGAACATTACTGGGAGCAGTACGGCGACCGGATCGATTACGTTAAGGCAAACATTCCTGAGGCGGCACGTATCGGTCTCGTCGTCCCGGCCTACGTGACCATCGACTCGATCGAGGACATGAACGGTGTTGTCGGTACGTTCGACGGCAGGATCGTCGGCATCGAGCCCGGCGCGGGCATCATGACCCGGACCGAACAGGCCATCGACGACTACGGCCTCGACTACGAACTGGTCGCGAGCAGCAGCGCCGGCATGGCCGCTGAACTCTCTTCCGCCATCAATAACGAGGAGTGGGTCGTGGTGACCGGATGGTCGCCGCACTGGAAGTTCGGGCGTTACGACCTCAAGTTCCTCGATGACCCGAAGGGCGTCTACGGCGGGGCCGAGGATATCGTGACCCTCGCGAGGCAGGGCCTTGCGACCGACGACCCGGAGGCATACGCCATTCTTGAGCGGTTCGAGTGGACATCCGAAGATATCGCCGCGGTCATGACCGACATCGCGGGTGGTATGCCTGAAGAAGCGGCCGCGCAGAAGTGGATCGACGCAAACCGCGATAGGGTCGATGTCTGGTTAGGGAAGGCATAACCCTCTCTTTTTTATTCTAAACGTTTTTCAAAGCACGTTCGGCCTGTTATCCGGCGGTGTTCACCTGCACCGGCATCTCTCACTTACCATATTTGCAGGGAGATTTACGAAAGGGTTCACGAGGTGAACTCCCGGTTCTCCATCAGTGAAGAGACGTAGCCCTGGGATGCTGGTGGAAAGCCGTATCCTCCAGAGCAAGCCAGGACTCCACCCCTTCTCCTGCATCTCCCCGTGCAGTGGACTGTGGGATTGCCGCACCCGAGGAGGAGCTGACGGGGAGGGGGCACGCCCCTCCCCGATTTCTACCCATCTTTGGTATCAACAACCCCCCACCCCGCCCGCGCCTTCGGCGCTCCTCCCCCGCCCACAAAGGGCGGGGGCAGTGCGTTGCGATATCCGGTGGGCAGCCGTGCACGGTTCTCCCCCCCTGTCTCCCCGTACAGTGGACCGTGAGGATATCGCCACTGGGGGTGGGGCCGACGGGGAGGGGGAAGCATTCCCCCTCCCCTGTCTCTATCGTGTACAGCTCTCCTCTGTATCCCTATCCCGCCCGCGCTTCGCGCTCCTCCCCCACCTGGGGAGGGGGCGGTGCTCAGGCGTATAGCCGGTGGGAACCGTGCGCGACTCTTCAACGTCTCCTCGCACTTCCGGCAAGAGGCCGCTAACTACGCAGATGATACCCCTAAACGGCAAAAGGTCTCGCCGGATGGGGCGGCAACAGGATCCAGCAGGCTATCGGGAACACTGTAATCTCACACGAAACCGGACAGGCCAAAAAAAGTGCGTGGAAAACCCGCGGCTACACCCGCCCGTGGTAATGCCCGAGCGGTTCGAGGGTGATCTCCTCGCACTGGATGGCGTCGATCGCCATTGCCGCCGCCCGGGCCGCCTGGAGGGTGGTTATGTAGGGTATGCCGTAATCGACGGCGGCCCGCATGATCCGGATGTGATCCTGCCGGGACGCCTTGTCCGCGGGGGTGTTGATGATCAGACGGATGCTTCCCGAGCGCATCGCATCGATGACGTTCGGAGAGCCTTCCTGGACCTTCCGCACGAGATTCACCTCGACACCGTTCTGGATGAGGAACTCGACCGTCCCGCTCGTCCCATAGAGCGAGAGGCCGAGCTCGCGGAGTTTCTTTGCAATCGGAAGGATCTCTTCCTTCTGCTCGTCCGTCACCGATATGAAGACGTTCCCCGCCGTCGGCAGGGTGTTGTCCGCTGCGATGCTCGCTTTGTAGTAGGCAAGGCCCAAGTCGTAATCGATCCCCATCACCTCGCCGGTGCTCTTCATCTCTGGCCCGAGGACGGTATCGACACCCGGGAGTTTGTTGAAGGGGAGGAGCACCTCTTTGACCGCAACGTGCTCAATCTCGGGCTCAGTGATGCCCATATCAGCGAGCTTGTGCCCGACCATCACCTTCGCCGCGATCTTTGCAAGCGCAACACCTGTTGCTTTTGCAACGAACGGCAC
>JAAZGM010000280.1 GCA_012511245.1 Methanomicrobiales archaeon
CCTGAATCTCTTACTATGACCCACTGGATCGCCTCCTCCAACCGCGCCAACCAGAAGATCCTCGATCAGAAGCAGATCTGGGGAGTACCAAAGCGAAACAAATCCCTCATGAACCGGGTGAAGCCCGGCGACACCATCCTCATGTACGTCCGGCAGGAGAAAGAGGGCGACACCATCCTCTCCTCCGCGATCACCGGCGCCTACGAGGTCGTCGCCGACCCCTACGAGGACCACTCGCGCCTCTTCGTCACCCCGCCGCATATGGGCGACGAGGTCTTCCCCTACCGCATGAAGGTCCGGCCGATCAAGGTCTTCGCCGAACCCCTTGAGTTCAAACCCCTGATCGGGGATCTCACATTCATCACGAACAAGACGATGTGGAGCGGCCACCTCCGCGTCGCCATGCGCGAGATCCCCGAGGAGGACTACCGGTTCATCCTCCGGCGGGCGGGGGCGTAACCGTGAGCACTATCACCGGCGCCACCTTCCCCGTCCCGAAACACCTCATGCCCCGGTTCTTTGAGGACAATAAAACCGTCTTCATCAAGCCCGCCACCGTCTTCAAGGAACTCCGGGGCGGGATGAAACTCATCTTCTACCAGTCCCGCGAGGACACCGGCTACGCCGGGGAGGCGACGATCAAGCGGATCGTCATCGGCGACGACCCGCTCGCGTTCTTCGATACCTTCGGCGACGCGGTCTTCCTCACGAGAGACGAGGCAACAGCCTACGTCGAGGGCCAGGAGCGGTGGCAGGGGGTCCGGGTCAGGAAGGGTGAGACGAGAAAACGCCCCTGGATGGCGCTTGAACTCGAGGATATCCGCAAATACACCACCGTGAAAAAACCCGAACGGTTCGTCCCGGTCGGGGGAAGGTATCTCCGGGAGTAACTACCACCATAAACCGGGAATGAAGATCATCAACGTCGTCGCTTCCGGCGATCTGCACCAGCCGGTCCCATTCGAACGGCTGCCGGAACTCCCCGCCGCGACCTACAACCCCGAGGTCTACCACGGGGCCTACATCCTCCTCTCCCGGGGGAAGGCCACCATCTACCGGAGCGGGAAATATATCATCTACGGCCTTAGAGCCCTCGACGAGGTCGATACCTCCTACCGGGAGTTCCTCACCCTCATCTCGCCCATCATCGATCCAGCACTCGCATCACCGCCCGGGGTCAGGAACATCGTCGGCATGGACGACTTCCAGACCGGGATCCCACTCTCACGGCTCGTCGTCGCGCTCAAGATGGAGCGGGTCGAGTACGAGCCCGAACAGTTCCCCGGCCTGATCTACCGGGGCGACGCGGGGACCGCCCTCCTCTTCTCGTCGGGGAAGGTGATCCTCGCCGGGTTCAAAGACCTGGACGCAATGGAGGCGTTCGCATCCGGGCTGAAGGCGAAGATCAAGAACACTCTGTAGTGGGCACCCGCCGCTTCGAGGGGCAACCTCCCGGTGGAACTCACGGGATTCTGCCGGGCGGCGCGGCACCTCTCTTGCTCTCCGTAATGTAGCCAGATGTTCGGAGTTCGATCTCGAACAGGCCCCTGAATCTCCGAAGATCCCCTTCCACCTGGCGGCGCGCCTGGCCCGGTGCGGTCACCCGGAGCCTTCAACGAGCAGGGCACGATACCCGGCCTGGACAAAATGGTGGTCTGCGGTCAGGGCATCAGAGATCCCCCGCTCCTTCATGACCGCAAGAGAGATGCAATCCGTGAGGCTCCACGCTTTATCGAGCCTTTGCTCGTAGATATTCCCTCCCCTCAACCACAGGGCGGGATCGACAAAGACGATCTCCACCCGGGGTGACGACGGAACGCGATGACGGACGGCTTGAATGCGGGGTTGGCGAGAGCGTTGAACGTCTCGGTGAGTACGCAGGAGGTGGTGACGAGAGAGGATCCGGACTCCATCCGGTGCTTGTAGATCGTATCGGCGGTTTTGTGGAGGTTGTCACGCTTGTTCAGCAGCGCAATCCAGCATTCCGTATCAACAAAACACCGATCACTCCCTATGAGTATCCCGCTTCGGCGTTCCATACAGGTGGTGATCGTGCTCCGCTGCGAGGTCGCTGACATGGGTATCTACGGCAAGCGACGCTATATCATAGGCCGGATCGGCGGTTGCGTCGGAGTTCTCCGGGGTGAGTTGTATGGTAATGGTATACTTCTTCCCTGCCTCAAGGTCGACAGGCCCGGAAGGTCGGAAGACCGTTCCATCAAAGAGAACTTTCAGCGTCTTTGTCATCTGAAAACCACCCCTGAGTTCGATGACCATCATGGTCTTCGTGAAATAATAATGACTGCGGGTGCGCCTGCACCGGTTCGCCCCTGCCAGGTTCGGCGGCGGTTCTCCTTGAGCGGATACGCCCGGAGAGGAAGGCAGTCCACGCTCGGGTGAGGATGCATATCCTCCTCTCGGGGGCTGATTTGCCCGGCAGTAACCTCTCATGCTCACAACCCCGCTTTAGGAATGTTTAAGCCGGTCTAACCCTCTATCGGTTCCTATGAGCCTACCTCTCTCATCAAGAAGATATGTGGTGGCAGGAATTGCCCTCATGCTATGCCTGGCATCCGGCTGCACATC
Source organism: Methanomicrobiales archaeon (assembly GCA_012511245.1). Lineage (GTDB taxonomy): Archaea > Halobacteriota > Methanomicrobia > Methanomicrobiales > Methanoculleaceae > Methanoculleus. The sequence continues at coordinate 2,587 of JAAZGM010000280.1, forward strand.
CCAGACGACTGCCGAGAGCAAGTCGACGCCGCCGCGACCCACCACGCAAAAGACAGATCCGCCGGCAGACTCTCCTCCGGCGACGACGAAGGCTACAACCGTCCCGGCGGCTCCCGCCACCCATGAGGTATGCAAGTGCACAGGCGATCTCTACAACTGCGGTGATTTCGCCACCCAGCGCGAAGCACAGGCATGCTACGATTATGGCATGTCTCTTGGGATGGGGGACATCCACAAACTCGATTCCGATAAGGACGGCATCGCCTGTGAAAATCTGAAGAAGTAGAGGTGAAAAGAGAATGCAATGCCCAAACTGCGGCTTTGAAGGTGAGGGAAAATACTGTAGCAACTGCGGTAACCTGCTGGGGGTACGGCCTGGCGAACCCGCAGGGGAAACTACCGTTCCCGTGCAGGGATCGTGGTCTGATAGATGCCCTGCCTGTGGATCTGAATCCCTATCTAAGACCGCGGAAAAGAAGTTCTTTGGATTGGCCTCGAGAGAGGCATTTACGTGCTCGAAGTGCGGAGCAGTCTTTGTCCCCATGAACAAGGACACCTTCAAACTCACGCAGATCGCCGACAGATCAAACCCTGTCTGGACGGACTATGGCAATCAGGTGTTGAAAGACCAGGAATGGCTGCGCATTGCGTATGGAGGGCTTTCCGATGCGAAACAGCGCGAGGTTGATATTGAATATCTGCTTGAGCAACTCCAGAAAGGGCAGATTCCACAACTTTCTGCAGACATAGGTTCTCTCATCCTGAAGAAGGGAGAGCGGCCGGTTGCGGCGATACCTGGAGTTACCCTGAAGGAGCCACGGTCTGTACGGACAACATATGGGGGCGGAGGAGGGCCGAGTTTCCGGATTGCAAAGGGCGTATACATCAGGACGACCGGGTTTGGCGCAAGGAGTGAGTCCCATGAAGAGATTCGAGCGATCGATTCAGGCACTCTTACCCTGACGAGCAAACGGTTACTGTTTACGGGACAGAAGCGCACGACAAATATCAAGCTTGAGAAGATCGTGGCAATGGAGCCGTTTAAGGATGGTATCGCTGTTAACCGTGAGGGAAAACAGAAGACGGAATACTATACCGGTCTGAACAACGCAGTCCTGACAGTCGGTGTTGAGGGGAGATCGTACGAGGAACCGCTCTCCGGCGTGATGTTCATGTGCATGGTACAGGGCTTGATTAACTGTGAGTAGGACGTGTTCCGGCCCGATTCCTCCCTCATCACGATCCCTTTCTCGACCGAACCGTGAAGGGCCGGTGGTGTTCAAAGCCGGGTCAGAGGGAATGGCAACAGGCCGATCTTCGGTCGGTGAGCATGCAGCGCAGAGGATAACGCAAGAGATATGAGCACCACTGTTTCACACGGGGCGTGTGATACGACGGCCACCCCGGGGCAGTCACCGGCGGTATAAGCATCTGTCAATGTCTGGCAGGATCACTATCGCCGGGCACCCGGCAGAGGTTCTTGTTCCGGGAACGCTGAACAGCCCCATCAAACCGGCTGACGTATTACAAAAGATCTTCAATCTCCTCCCGCTCTATCCCGGCCTGCTTGAGGATCTCAAGGAGTGTGCCGGGCGGGAGATCGCGCCCGTGCACCGGGACGACAACCCGGCGCTTCTTCTCCGATTGATAGAAGATGTGGTGGCTCCTCTTCACGCGGTCCAGCACAAATCCCTTCTTCTCCAGGATCTTGATTACTTTCTGTGCCGTGAGTGCCGGAAGTTTAGGCGTGTGCCTCGACGGTGAGGGTGTATTCCAGGAGCCCTTCCTCGGTGGGAATCTCTTCGCCCTTCTCCTGGAGGTGTTCAATGTAGAGCTCGATAGCCTCCCGTGCCATCGTTATCGCCTCGTCGACAGTCTCCCCATAGGTGACGCACCCCGGAAGGGTCGGTACGGTGACGGTATACCCACCTTCCGGCTCCTTCCGGAGGAGGATACGGTAGTTCAGGTTTCTCATTGCATCGCACCCCACGGATCATGCATATGTATGACCTATGCATGATAATGGTAATACATTCCCCGATGATCTATAAAGAGTATCCATAAAACAACCTCTTCCAGGGAAGAACGTATCATCTCACCCCCTCCTTCGCGTTCCCTTCCCGCACCAGTCGTGCGTAACACGCCTCGCAGATATTCACCCCCGCCTCTCGCGAGCGATAAACCGCCTTCCCCGTCCCACAGACGTCGCACCGGCCGAGCTCGATCTTCACCCGTCCAAACGTCCTGGGGTCAAGCACCCCGGGCAGCGGCCGGACACCGTTTGCAACATTTACACCCGTGTTGCAACCGCTATCAAGAGGGGGTGGAGGATCCTCCCCCTCACCCTCGTCCTCCAACCAGACCGCGAGCTCTGCCGTCCACTCCCGATAGCGTTCGGTGTCGAACTGGAAGTGGGATTCGTGCCGGCGGACGGTCGTCCCGGCACTCTCATCGATGACCGTCGCGTCCACCACGCTGATGGCAGGGCACTTCTCAAGGAGTCCGCAGTAGACCGTGCCCTTCGCGGTGTAGCCCTGCAGGATCCGCCGGACCTGGTGATACGATAACCTCGCCACCTGTTGCAGCATCCGGATCGTGAACGTCTCCCACCCCATCCGGGCAATAGTAGCGAGCGCCGCCGCTTCGTTCCTGGTCATCTTCGAGTCCTGCCCGCCACCCTCCTGGTTGACTCGCCAGGAAAAATGAGTAAAAACCGGTTGAACCGGAGTACACTTCAAGATGGTGAGCAGGGAACCATGACGCTCATATACCTGAGATGTATACGCACTATTATGTCTACAACTTCTGTTTACAGTATCCGCATCGATTCCCGGATCAAAAAGATGATCGATGATCTGGACGACCCCGCATGGCAGGATGAGGTTCGCACCTTCATCGAGCAGTCGGTGCGAAGGAGGCGCAAGGCGCAGCTCCTGGCACGGGCACGGGAAGTCCATCGGACCCTGGACGAAGGACCTTCTGCCGCCGACCTGATCCGGGAGGACCGCGATGCCCGATAACATCGTGCTGGACTCGTGCATCATCGCAGCGGTCTTCTTCCCGGAGGGGATCACGGAGAGGGCAATCGAGATCGTGGAGAGCCATGATTGCATCACGGTCGATCTCGCATACGTCGAGGTTGCAAA
>JAAZGM010000281.1 GCA_012511245.1 Methanomicrobiales archaeon
ATACTCAAAGGTGCCTGCAAGTGAGCGTCAGGATTGCGGTCGCTGCGCCGTTCAAACACATGCGCAAAGATCGGCTGCAGAGGAGCGAGTTCGTCTTCTACATCGCTATCGACCGGAAGTGGATGAACAAGGAGCAGGCAAACCAGCTCCTGGAACGAGCAAAAACAGAGGGGCTCGTCGAGGTGGACGGGGGAACCATCCGGCCGCTCTTCGATCTTGCCGATGTCTCGATACCACTCGGGTTCAAACCCACCTCCGATGTCCTCACGGTGGCAGAGAGCCCTTATGAGGAACTTATCGGACGGATAACCGCCGTAACCGGAAAACCGCCCCAGGAGGTCGTCGCCGAGCTCCACCGGATCGTCGCCGACAACTTCGACGGCAACATCCGGGTGGAGGCGGCGGTGGTCATCCTCGCGAAGAAGTATGGGGTGGCGTTCGACGACAAATTGCCCGCTCTGGAGCGATCGGTCGCGAAAAGGCGGTAAAACACTCACCGTTCGCCCAGTTCGTTCATGAGCCCTTCCATCCACGCAGGGACCCGTATGGTTTCTTTTGGGTAATGGGACGGGACATAGGGCTTGATGTCAATGACAGGGCTGCCGTCGACGGCATCAAGCCCGGTGACCTCGAGGACGTTCTCCCGCAATGCATGCAGGCGGACAACAGTTGTAAGCACGGGGTTTGGCCGGGCGGGACTGCAGGTCGAGAATATCCCCGTCTTCGGGATCTCGGTTCTTCCCATCGGGTGTACGCGATCGACGAGTCGGCTCTCTTCCGGCACCCTGTGACCCCAGTACAGCACCGTGATGTGGGAGTAACCCTCGATGCCGTCAAGCAGCGCGATGCGATTTTTGTCGATGATGATCTCCGACGCAGCCTCCCTCGAACTTCTGGCGCGGTTTCTGCTTGTTTCCGGCCCTTCCCGCGCTGATATGCCATCTTTCCCGGCTATGAGGAAGGGTTCCTGTACACTGTTCCGGACGATACCGATGGGGTGCAGGATCATGCCACCGGATTCAGGTGATGCCGTATCCATACCCTCACGTTGGCACCTGCTCACAAATAGTTGTACCGGAAGTACCGAAAGTACCATACTGCCGCCCCAAAGGCTATCGTGCAGGCATGCCCCAATCCCTTTATGGACGACCTCAACTCCTGCCGTCTCTGCGAGTGGAGATGCGGTGCCAATCGACTCTGGGGAGAGCGAGGGGTCTGCCGCGTCGGCCGGGCAGAAGTGGCGGCGACGATGTGCTCGGATACCCTTGCAAGTTACATCGTCACTCTGCTCGGGTGCTGCTACCGCTGCCTTCACTGCAACGCCTACCGGATCTCCCAGTACCCCGACCCCGGGTGGCAGTATGCCGGTCATGTACCCGCCGAGATGCTGGTGGCCAGGGCGCGGGAGCATATTGCCGCCTACAGCGGGCGGCATATCCGGACGATCAGTTTCACGGGCGGCGACCCGATCATCCACCTCCCCTACATAGAGGAGGTCGCAACCGAGGTGAAACGGCAGAACCTCGATCTCGGAATAGGGATCTCGACCGGCGGTTTTGCAACGAAGGAGGCGATGGAGCGGATCATCAGCCTCTGCCGGACGATCACCCTTGAGATCAAAGCGTATTCAGATCCGGTCCACCGCGCCCTCACAGGAGCGCCGGTTGCCCCGGTGCTCCGGAACGCCGAATACCTCGTACAGGAGGGAAGAGAGAAGATCAGGGTCTTTCGGACGGTCGTGATCCCCGGAATGACCGACCGGGAGGTTGGCACCATCGCAGAGTTCATCGCCGCGCTCGACCCGACGGTGCCCTATCGGCTCATAGGGTTTCGGCCAAACAACGTCCTTTACTACCATCCGGGGCCGCCCAGGGAGCAGATGGAGCACCTCTGTGCGATATCCCGCAGGGCTGGACTTGAGGATGTCGCCTGGAGCGGCTACTACCCGGAGGCAGTGCCAGGTGAGGTTGCCGGATGGGCAGCAAGGCTCAACAGCATCTACGATGACAACCCTGCAGCAGCGCTCACCGCCGCGTATGCCGCATCGTGCGGGTGTCCCACGCATCCTCGCGACTGCGGGGCATGCCCTCTTCGCGACAGATGCCCGGCCACGCTCAGAGAACCATGGCGCGGCAGGTGAGTGTCGGGAGGAAGAGAACGGCAACGTACTGCCGAAAAAAATGGGAGCTGATTATTCAGCTGCCGCCTCGGCCTGGCCGAAGTGCTCTGCGAGAGGCTTTGCACCGTGCTGTTTCACGGCAGCGTTGATCTGAACGATATCTGCACTGATCTCGTTGCCACGCACCGACTTCCTGCGGCGCTCACCGTCCA
>JAAZGM010000282.1 GCA_012511245.1 Methanomicrobiales archaeon
ACCGGCGAGACTGCATGTTCCGTGAATTGTTTTTCCATCACCATGGTGCCACCACATCCTTATCGTACAGAGTCTGGCCGGTCGGTGTGTGTATGATCGTCACGTGGACGACGGACCCCTCCTGGAATCCGTACGCCGTTCTGTCATCCACATTGAATCCGAGGAACGCATTTCTGTCTTTGAACCAGTACGGTTCACCCGCTTTGAACAGGCAGGTGCCGAACAGTGGGGCGGCACTGCCGAGCATGCCATTCCCCGGAGCAAGACTGTTATCACTCGCCTTTTTGAGTTTATACCCGTTCACCTGGGGAATGAAGGGGTTCAAACTTGAATCCCAGACATCCGCCTGACCGATTGCACCATCCAGCGTGTGCTTGATGGTCTTGCCGGCATTTGTCAATACCACCCCGTTATAGGTCTCAGGAACAGTGTAGGTCGTGATGATCTTGAGGTCCCGGGAGTTGAGGGTCTCCCCGGCGAGCATGGTCAGTACGACGCACTCAGGGGCGGGACCGGGTGCGGTAGAATTTGCAGCAACATCTTTTCCAATTGCGTCTCCCGCGCGCATGCTGATCTCGAACGCCGTCGTCGGTGCCGGATCGGCCGTGTCCCCCAGGCCACCGGCAAAGCTACTGACGATCGCAGCGACGATGATCGTCACGACGAGCATCAGCATGACACCGACAACCGGTGAGACCGCATGCTCATTTTCAGCGAAAAAAGAGAGAGGTCTCTTTGTTTCGCGATCATTTCTGCACATTGTGTATTACCTCGTTTCTGTTCTGGAACACAAAATCACCGAATGATAAGCGTTCCGCTCTGCATGGGCTTGCCGCTCAGCTGATCGGTGATCGTGTACTTGAAAGGCACATCCGTCTGTAACCTGAACGTGCTTCCCGAACCCTCGGGAGACCAGGTGAGGAACCGCCCCTTCGCGATCGTCGCGTCGGTGGTCATTGTACTGTCGTAACAATCATCGGCGACGATCATGAACGAATCTCCGACGGTTATCAATGCATCGCCTCCTCCCGGGAGTCCAAAGTATGTGTTGTTGCCGTCGGCATTCTTCAGAATCGTCACTTTATCTGTATCGACCGCTGCTGCTGAGTTGAGGTTCGTATTCATATCGAAGTTTATGACGTTCTCTTCCTGTCTCAACTGGACGGTGATATCCCTGAGGGAGAATGAATCTCCGCCTGAGAGCCGGAACGTAATGCCGTTGTTCGGTTTGAAGGATGCAAGATGATCCGGGACTCCGTTCGTCTTATCCGTATCTGTAATGCTGGAGACATACGATGCAGAGAGTGTGACCTGCGGTGCAAGTGTTTCGTCCTGCGCAACGGTTCCGGAAAATGCGCTCACCATGGCGGCGATGATGATCGTCACCACGAGCATCAGCATCACCCCGATGACCGGGGATACTCCATCGTCCTTCATTGTACAATCACTCTCCCGCTGTAGAGGCTCTTCTGGCTCGGGAGGTGGATGATCTCGACATCAACCGCGGATCCTCTACCAAAACCGAGCTCAGTGCGTTTTGCTGCTGTGGTCATATCAAAGCCAAGGACTACTTTGGTTCCTGCAGACCCTCCCGTGCTGATGACGTCTCCGGGACTGAACGTATACTCCCCGAAGTTCGTGCCCACGTCTCCGGGTTTACCCCGGGCGATATCGTTGAGGTACGGGATCTTTACAGAGGCGATCGTCTCGCCATTGATCTTCATATTCTTCACTGTTGCAGCTGCTGTCATTGCTGTTACCTCTCCGCGTTGCATGGTCTTCCCCGTTGTCGACGGCGGCGTGTAATAACTGATGATCCGCAGATCGGACGTTGGAATGCTGCTTCCGCTGTGGTGCTCGATCAGCATGACATACTGTGGGTCCGCCGGATTGCTGCCTCCATTCGACAGGATCTTTACATCCAGGGCGGCTGCCGGTGTTGTTTCGGTGTTTCCAAAGGCGTTTCCTGCAAAGGCCGATACGAATGCGGCGATGATGATCGTCACGACGAGCATCAACATAACGCCGATGACCGGGGATACTGCATCATTTCTTTCTGAATTCATACGTTTTCCATTCCGGATCTGGTTTTTCATAATACACTTCCCACGAGAGTGCCCGAGGAGATGACCGTCCCGGTGTTCTTGTCCACGAGCGCGTAGGTCGTCTTGCTGCTCACCTCAAACTCCCCGCTGGAGTATGGTGCTCCTGTCATGCCGCGGTCCGCGACGTACATCACCCATCCATACTTGCTCTCATCTTTGCTGAAGTAGCGGTCTGCATGGATAACAAACCTGTCTCCGGCCTTGATCTGTGAATTAGCCACATTTGTGGCAGTTTTTTCCGCATCTGCGACTCCGATCTTCTTCATGCGGTACGTGAAAGCGGACGAGAGTCGGGTTTCACCCGGTACGGGAGTCCCACGATATGTTGAAGAGGGCGCATCGGTATACGCGATCGAGGCCTCGTCTCCTCCAGAGAGGGTCGACTTCAGGTTAAGTTCCAGGTCTGAGAGGAGCAACGTCTCTCCACCCATATTCTCAAAGACGAGGCCGATCTCCCCAAGATCGCCTATCGGTCCTGTCAATACCCCGACGTATGCGACCTGGGTCCCGGGTGCAGCGTGCGTATCTGAGACGAACCCGGTGGAAAATGTGCTCACTGTTGCTGCGATAATGATCGTGACGACGACCATCAGCATCACCCCGATGACCGGGGATACCGCATCATCATTTCCTCTGTTCACCACGGTACAATCACATCCCTGTCGTAGATGACCTTCCCACTCGCGGTGTGAATGATCATAACATGCGTCGTAACCCCTTCGCCGAACCCGTAGATAGTACGCCAACCCGTCTCAAACCCGAGGAAGTTGTCACGATCGAACGTGAGCCGCCCGCCGGGCGTAAGAATTGCCGTCCCGAACGTTTTATCCGCGGTTCTTTCGGAGACAACGCTGTCGTCGTTGGTCACCTGGGGGGTGAACGGGTATCCCGGACTCGTGGTGTCAAGGGCGTTTTCCGGAATCGGGGCAAGTGATCCGTCAATGGTGTGTTTGATCATGTGTCCGGCTTTTGATGTTGCCTTGGCACCCCACATGTCCGGAACAGTGTACGTACTGACGATCTTGAGGTCTTTCGTTGCCAGAGGGTCGCCACCCAGATGTTCGATGGTCACGTTCGTGTCGTTCGGCCCGGCAGACATCTTGACTGCCAGCGTCGCCGTCGGCGCCGTGCCGCTGGTGGACCCGAGGCCGCCCGCAAAACTGCTGACGATCGCGGCGATGATGATCGTGACGACGAGCATCAGCATCACCCCGACGACCGGCGAGACCGCATCGTCCCGGTCTGGTCGGGTGCGTTTTTTCCTGACCTGTGATTCAGGTCCGTTTTTACAGGATAATACAATCATGCAGGTATTCTCCAATGCAGGTGTTCACAATTTGGGCAAATATATTTGAGTTACAACAAATTTTGTTGTAAAATGCAATAGTCCCAATATAACATTAACTTTTCTAAATAAGTTCAAAAATTGGTTATTTTGAGCAATTATGCTACCCGGGGCCGTTATTCAACGTTGCATGGCACCTCTGCATCGCAACAAAGTGAAATAGCGTTATAGCAAATTAATTTGACAATGTGGTGCATCCCCGCCTCAAGGAGTCTCAGGAACATGGGCAGATATCGGATCATGGTGATACTAACGATGGTTCTCCTTCTCCTGACTGCTTTCGTCCCGGCGGCTTCGGCACGATTCGTGACGCCTGAAGGGCAAAACGCTGGTATCAACCCCGGTGATACCATTTTTCAGGGGGAAAGGGGCGTGAACTTCTCGGCGTTCTCTGATTCGGTCAAGGGGAACCCCACCCGGATGGCCAGGATCGACTCCGGGCAGCCGACCGACCCGATTGCTCTCACCAACGGCATCGCAAACTACATCCGCGGGAGTCCCGGATCGCTGTATTATCCTGTTTATAGCGACGGTACGGTCGATCAGACCAGATCCTGCTGGATAGAGAATGTCGCCGACAGTCTTGGGCCGGTGATGATACGCACCCTCGGGACGGATGTCGAGCCCGTGCCGAACCCCAGCCGACAGAACCCCCTCCCCTACCGGATGGGGATGCAGTTCCTGCTTCCCGACCACAACCTCCCGCTCAGTGAGTTCCAGGGTCCGTGGTATGAGTACGAACTGCAGGGCAACGTCAAAACATCAAGCATCACGAACATTGCCGGGAATACGGTCTCGTTTGAGGGCCTTTCTGCAGATCCTGCAGCCTGGAATAACACCCTCGTCTTCCGGCTCTCGGATCAGAGCAGCGTCTCCCGGGATACCCAGGTGACGATGGTCTTTCGGATGACCCTCAACGACCTCAATCACGAAGTACCCTACACCTTCACGGCGCGGGACTACCCGCCAGCACTCGTCCTCGATGAGATGACCGCGGAGCGCGGCGGCGACCTCTATTTCACGTTCCAGGGGGCACCTTTCATGCACTACAACATCACCCTCCCCGAACCCCCGGCGGGAGAGGACTACCCCGTCTTTGACGGCGGCGGGTGGGATACCAGATTCTCTGACTACCACGTGCGCGTCCATCCCGGGTGGGGCGGCACCGTCCGGTTGCAGATCCATATCCCGGACGCCACTCCGGTCACCACGTATACGATCCAGGCAACCGGCCCCGACATCGTCCAACCGGTAAAGGCAACGTTCAGGATAGACCAGAAAGTTATGACACTGGTCTTTGATCGGCCGGATCGACAACTGTATGCCATCGGTGACATTATCGTATTGAACGGAACCCTGGCCAATCTCAGAGCCTCGGACTCATTAAAATCCATCCCGATCTACCTCTACGTCACGGGGCCTAACCTGCCGCCGAACGGTGCACCCCTGACCGATCTGTCACGGTCCGTTGAAGACGGCGTCCCCGCCACGTTCACCATCACCTACTATAACCCGGTCCTTGGAACATGGGAATATCCGTGGGACACTTCGCAATTTCCCTGCGATGCGGGGACCTACACCGTACATGCCAACCTCCAGCCGATCGGGCACCGCAACAGCGGCTATCCTGGGGGCCCCGGCTCCATCGACGGCGACGTCCCGCTGTCGTGGGACTACGAACTCAACATGCCCTCTCTTCATGCAAAGTTTGACGAAAGGACCGGCGGGGTGTTTGCCCGCGGGGATCATCTTTACTCCTGGTGGTACGGCCGCGGAAGCCCGGGTAAGGACCTATCCGGCTCCACCGGGCATATGAAATGGTACATCTTCGGCCCGAACTTCAAGTATGCTGACTATAACTCCCGGTTCCCCCTCGACGACGACGGTTCCTACGGGATCACCCTCCCCCGAAGTTTTACCTATGACCTCTCCCCCGGTGACTACTTCATCGTCTACCACCACCCGGGAACAGACAACCAGTTCGACGTCCTGCCCGAGAACAACCTCAACTTCAGGGGAAGCGTAAACGGGCTGTACAACGCAGCCGACGGCAGATTGATCTCGAACCTCGGGATGCTTGACGGCCGGGTCGCAGCCGAAGCCCTGGTGCGGGCGCTGGATTCGTTGACCCGGGACGACCTCTACGTGATGGATACGTTCACGGTAGAAGATCCGGTCATCAAGATCAACCCGGTCGGGGAGCTGGTCGTCGGGGACGAATTTATCGTCAGCGGAACGACCAATCTCGCCGGAAAAGAAGAGACCGCCGACGGGACAAAGGTTCAGGATACCCTGATCCTGACGATCACCGCGCTCGACCTCTATGAGTCGGGCAAAGCGAACACCCTGATGAAGATCCCGATCAACGAGACCTTCCCCCGAGATTACGACCCAGTCCTGGGAACACGACCATTCTCCTACGAAGGTGAAAAACCGATAGATACCAGTTCCTGGTATCCGGGGATCTACCAGATCACCATCACCTGTAAAGACGTCAACTACAAGACCACCAGCACCTTCGAGCTTCTCAGCGAGGGGAGCGTGCGAAACACCACAGGAAGCGAAGCGCCAAACCCGTTCCCCTCCCAGACCACAGCGACTCAGCACCCCACCGTCACTGAGATGCCGGTGTTTACACCCATCCCCATACCCACAGAGTCTCCCGGGTTTGCAGTGTACCTCGCAATCGCTGCATTAGTCGGGGCGTTCATTGTGAGGAGGCGGTAAGCATGGATCTCGCCTTTGACGAGTCGCTGTTCAAGAAGGTCATCGGGGTTCTTGTGGCCGCCATCGTCATCGTCGGTCTCGTTGCCGTTCTCTGGTTCTCCGGCATCGGCTTTCCCGGCCAGGAACCCGCCCCTGTCACCCCGACCCCTGTCGGCCACGGGTCCGATCCCGGTCCGGAGAAAGAAGAAGCAGTCACCGGCTGGAAGACCTATGCCTGGTCTTATAAAGAGACCGAGATGGTGATGAACCTCTACATTCCCGATGCCACCCACCAGCGGTTTGTCGCCGCGTCATACGGATCGTATGATGAGAAACCGCAACGTATGGCGGAATACGTCGTGACCGACGGCGACGACGGGGTCATCGGCACCGTTGCCGACTGGTTCCTCGACACCTCCCTGGCTCTGGGGTACGGCGACAGCGATACCGTCGCTAACGTCCTTGCCTTCGTGGAGAGCCTCGACTACACTACGGATGAGGAGCGCCTTGCTCCTCCCGATTACCCGAACTACCCGGTCATAACCCTCGCCGCGGGAGAGGGCGACAGTGAGGATCACGCCATCCTTGCCGCCGCAATCCTCGATAAGATGGGCTACGGCGTCGGTCTCCTTTACTACCCGGCGACCCACGACCGGCGCACGATCATCCCTGAAGCCACTGCCCTTGCCCTCGTCACCGACGGCACGGTCCCCGGACGGCTCTACTGGACCGTTGCGGAGATGCCTGCAGGGAAGTTCGTCTACTACCCGGAGAACGGGACGTTTGATGCCGCCCTCCCGGAGGGTCTCGATCTTGAGTCGGGGTGGTACTCCGGCAGCGCCGTCTGGAACACCACCACCGCCTCCGGAACCCTTGATGGTATCCGTTATCACCCGACGAACCGGACGTTCGTTGCCGGACCCGGAGTGCCCGATATCGACAGGATCGTCATCGAAGATGCCGTCTGGAACCAGCCGGTCATCGTCTCCGTAGCCTGGACCGTGAATACTGCGGAGAAAGGCGTCTCCCGCAGCGCATACGACGGGATGGTGCCGTTCTTCAACGGCGGCGACAGCCTCTGGCCGGGCCACGTCCTCTCGCGCGACGACCGGTTCGACGCCGATACCACCGTCGCCGGAAAGCGGCCCCTCGGGGAGGCACCCCCGTTCTCGGCGAACGAGAGCCTCACGGAGGCTCTTCGCATCCCGGTCTCAGGGCCCTCGCCGTCGCCGATGACCTGGCTGGAATTGGTCCAGGACTATTACGCGAGCACCTGGTATCCGACCCGGCTCTCGTGGACCTACGACGATAAATGGAAACTCCACGAAAATTTCCTCACGATGCAGGATCCCCTGCTCCGAAACCTGGAAGCGTATTCTCTCTGGGGCGTCACCGAGGTCGTCGCCCCGGTGCCCTGGCGGATCACCTACACGGTGCGGAATATGGATGAGGCTCATTCCGATAAGGAGATGACCCCCTACAGCGACGTCCGGTTTGCGCTCTACCGCATCGAAGACGGTGCCGCCGTCTTTGACCGGGCTTTCGGCTGGCAGACGGTCTACGGTGCAGAGCTGCGGAAGACCGAGGCGGTCTTCGGCCCCGGAGACTACGCCGTGGCGGTCTTCGTCCGGAACTGCGAGGTCGACGTGGCTATCGAGTATCATGGGAAACCGTCCGAAACAACCTACCAGGGTGGCATATGAAGTTCGACCTCTCCTCCCTGTTCGGGAAAAAAGTGAAGGAGATCCCGGAGGTAGACATTGCCGCAGACGAAGTCCCGGACCCCGGCCCGATGATCCTCGAACTCCCGCCTGCCGACCCGTCCCTGGACATTGTAGAGAGGTACTGGCTGGCCCCCCCTTTCTCCTATGCCAACATCTTCCGTAAGGACGCGATCACCCTCGGGTACGAGATCGTCGAGCCGAAGGTGACGGAGAAGGAACTGGTCGTCCTTGAAGAGACGTTTGAACAGCTCCGGGCGACGCTGATCTACGATACCGCCCGGAAAAGAGGTGAATTCGGCCTTGATCCAGACCTGATCAGGAGAGTGATCCGCTCCTTTTACCCCGAGATCGCCGATGACCGTCTGGAAGTCCTCGTATACTACCTCCAGCGCAACTTCCTCGGTTATGGGAAACTGGATCCGTTGATGAACGACGACCGGATCGAGGACATTACCTGCAACGGTCCGGAGATCCCGATCTTCCTGTATCATCGAAGATACGCAAGCATCCAGACGAACTGTGTCTTTGACGGTGAGGATCTCAATAAATTCGTGCTTAAACTTGCTCAGAAGGCCGACAAGCAACTCTCCCTCTCGACTCCGCTCATCGATGCCGCTCTTCCCGAGGGATCGCGTGCACAGATCACCTACTCTGATATCGTCTCTTCCCGGGGGAGTTCGTTTACTGTCCGGAAGTTCCGCGCAGAACCCATGACCCCGATCAGCCTCATCGAGAACAACACCTACGACGCCGACCTGATGGCGCACATCTGGCTCGCGGTCGAGAGCCGCAAAAGCATGATCATCTCCGGGGGAACGGCAAGCGGAAAGACCTCGACGATGAACGCCGTCTCGTTCTTCATCCCCCCGGTGGCAAAGATCGTCTCCATCGAGGATACCCGTGAGATCCAGCTCCCGCACATCAACTGGCTGCCGCTGAGGACGCGAGAGAGCGCCAACGTCAGCGGTACCGGCAACGTCGGCATGTTCCATCTCCTCAAGGCGGCGCTCCGTCAGCGGCCTGAGTACATCATCGTCGGCGAGGTGCGGGGCGAGGAGGCGCAGACCCTCTTTCAGGCGATGAACACCGGGCACACCACCTACTCCACCGTCCATGCAGGAAACGTGCGGGAGACGGTGAACAGGCTGACCCACGAACCCATCAACGTCCCGGTGGCGATGTTCAACGCCCTTGATCTGATCCTGGTACAGAGCCTCCTCTACGACGGTGGAAGGGGATTTCGCCGGTGCCTCTCGTTGAACGAGATCCAGGTCGTTGATGATGGGGTCCGGTGGGAACCGCTCTTTACCTGGGATCACCGGACGGACCGGTTCGTCAGGGTGTATAAGGAGTCGGTCGTCTTTGACGACATCGCCTACCGGAACGGGTGGAGCAGAGAACAGCTTGAAGCAGCCATCACCGTTCGAAGGGACGCCCTTATGGATACGGCCCGGAAAGGCTCCTCCTCTCCTTCGATGGTCGGGCAGATGATACAGGAAATGATGGTGCAGGAACAGCAATGACGAATGCAGCAACGCTCGATAACATCAGGAACGAACTGGCGCGCTCGCTGCTCTCGGCGCATATACCGATCCCCGCCTCGCGGTACCTGCAGTACGGCCTGATCGTAACCCTGCTCGCCATTTTTCTCTATATTTTCTCCGTTCTTCTTCTCTCCCTCTTCGGGATCGAGATCAATATCCTCCCCTTCCTCCCCTACGGCGTCACCGTCCTGGTCGGATTTATCGCCGTTCTCGGTCTGCTGCTTCCCGGTCTGTACCTCTATCCCCTCCTTCTGGCCCAGGGGCGCCGGACACGGATAGAGATGGACCTTCCCCATGCCGTCACCTACATGCAGGCTCTCTCCTCGACCGTGACGCTTTACGGTATCTTTCGGGGCGTTTACGAGGCGGGCGACCTCTACGGCGAGGTATCAAAGGAATGCGGGCTCATCGTCAGGGACGTGGAGGTCTTTGGTCTTGACCTCCTCACTGCGATGCGAAACGTGCAGGAAGTCACGCCGTCCGCCAACTTCAAGGAGCTCATAAACGATCTCGCGCTGGTCTACCGGAGCGGCGGGAACCTCACCAATTTCTTCAACTCCAAATCAGAGACGTATCGCGAACTTGCACGGCAGGAGCAGGAATCCCTCCTCCAGATCCTGGAGATGGTCGCCGAGGTCTACGTGACCGCATTTGTCGCCGGACCGATCGCGATCATCATCATGCTGGTGGCGCAGAACCTCGCCGGACAGAACCAGCTCGATGGCATCATGCCGCTCATGTACCTCGGTCTTCCGCTGGGGGCGATCGCCCTTATCTTCATCCTCTACGTCCTCCTTCCGCCGGACAACCTTGATGTCGCGCGCCGCGAGATACGGGAATCCGAGTTTGGTGTCGAGATCCTGGACTCTGCTGCCGGTGACAGACCGGATTCGGCGTTCCTCAAAAACCTTGAGTCCCGGAAACGGTGGCTGCGTTTTCTTGAAATTCTCCGTCATCCCGGGACTTTCTTCATCTCTGACTATACGGTCGGGGCAGTGATCGGCACGGGGTTCCTTGGTGCGTTGTTCCTCTGGTATCAGTTCGGCTCTTTCGGGTCGATCTTTCCGTCCTACACCCTGGAGGTCTTCCTCTGCCTTGCCATCATCGTTGCCGTGATCCCGGTGATGATCGCCTACGAGATGCGCCGCCGGTATGTCATGGCGATCGAGAAGCAGCTTCCCGAGTTTCTTGCCGAGATCGCGGATATGCGTGACATCGGCATGACGCTGCAGGGCGCCATCTTCATGATCTCGAATACCCGGATGGGCGTTCTCTCCCACGAGATTAAGGTCGCGGCCGATGAACTCCGGCTCGGGTCCAGCGTTTCGGGTGCGCTTGTGCGCATGGAAGAGCGTATCGGTCTGGTCTCGGTGAAGCGCGCGATCTCCCTCCTGGTACGGGCAAGCGAGGTGACCGATTACATCCGTGAGATCCTGACGATCGCAATCAACGATCTTCAGCACTACATCAAGATGAAGACGAAGCGGTTGAACGTCTCGTTCGTCTATCTTGCTGTGATATATCTCTCGTTTGGCATCTACCTCTACTCGGCCTACCAGCTGAACGTCGCCTTCATCTCGAGTTTCTCTGCATACGACGTCACTTTCGACATAAGCGCAAACGTCCGGGAGATGCTCCACGTCGGGATCATCCTCGGGTTCTTCTCGGGGATCATGGCAGGCCAGCTCTCTTCGAACAGCATTCTTGCAGGTCTCAAGCACGTCTGCGTGATGCTTGCTGCGACGGTGATACTCTTCGTCTACATCATATGAGGCGGGTTTCATGAAAAAATGTAGAATTCAGCACGATGAAGCGGTATCCTCGGTCGTCGGCGAGATGATCATGATAGCGCTGGTCATCATCCTGGTCGCCCTCTTTGCCACGTCGGCGTTCTCCCTGATACCGGGCGGCCGTGAGGCGAGCGTCGATGTCATGATGAAGAATGCATCGAACGGCACTCTCGCGGTGAACGACACCACGGCGGTCTTCTGGCACAAGGGCGGGGACTGGGTCGAGAAAAAAGACCTGACGGTGGTCGTCATCGGAAAGGACGGGAGCAGGACGGAGTACCCGAGCCGCAATCCGGGCCCGGAGAACTTCATTCTCTACAATCACGCTGGCAGTAGCGGGGTTGAAGTGTTCGATCTCGGCGGGCGTCTGGAGGTCAGGCTTGACCGCAAGCTTACGAGCGAAGATACCCTGCGACTCGTCACGCCGAAGAACGTCATCTTTTCGGGGGAGGTCTTACCATGATAGAGAAAGATGACGCGGTCTCGACCGTGATCGCGCTGATGCTGGTCCTTGGCATCATCGTCACGCTGATCGCGATCTACTCTGCAACGTATCTTCCCGGGCTGAAGCAGCAGTCCGAGATCGAGCACTCCCGTGAGGTGGCGGATGCCTTTGCCCGGTTTGACTCGCATATCTATTACGCGGTGTCGCACAAGACAAATGGAATCCGGTTCAGTGAACCATTCTCCCTCGGGGGGGGTGATGTCCTCTTGAGTCCGGTCCGGTCGAGCGGTTCGGTTACGATTGAGAAAGAACCCCCCCTGGTGAACGTGACCGTCACCAACCAGACTGGTAGTGTGATGACTGGAAATGCATCTCTCGTGAACGTCTCCTACGTGCCCTCGTTCACGACCTGGGAGCCGCAGGGCTACCTCTGGGAGTATGGGTTCGTTGCGGTGACGAAGGACAATGTGACGGTTCCCCAGCCATCACGATACAATACTATCCTCGAAGCACGGGCCGACAGCGGTGAGTTCCTTCGTTTCTTCGTCGTTCTGACCCTGACGACCGGGAGTGATATCGAGATCACCGTGGTGAACCTCACCCGCAAAGAGGATGGATTTTTTATCACCGGGAGCGGGAGAGTCACGCTCGGGGTGAATGCAACCGTTTCGGAGTCATACCTGGGGGAAGTGGAGACAATCGTCTTCGAAAACTGCACTGTCGGCGACGGCGATAAGGTGTCCGAGATGATGGGGAAGCATCTGGAGAAACTCTGCGATAGCACCAACAGCGATACCTATGTTTATGTTCCTGGCACTTTGTCGTCGCCTCCTCGGCATACGCTTACGTTCAGCACCACCCCTCCGAAAGTAACCCTCCGGACCGTGAACGTCGAGGTGGGCGTATGGTAGACCGGGAGGCGGCGGTCTCCCCGGTCATCGGGGTGATCCTGTTACTTGCGATCGTGATCATCCTTGCCGCGCTCGTCGCCTCGTTTGCCGGCGGGGCTGCCGATCTGAAGGATCCTCCGCCTTCGGTGGACCTTGCGGTGTATTCCGCCGGGAGTGGGAATGACTTCACCCTCGTCTTCGAGCACCGGGGCGGGGATCAGGTTCTGCTCCGGGACCTCAGGATCAACACCTGGGTCCACCTGCCGGACAGTGAGCAGCGCCCGGCATCGTATGACCTGAGGAGAGAATTGGAGAAGGATGAGCCGTTGAAGTTCATTAAAAATTTTGGCGACTCTGACGTTCCCGGCGTCTGGAGGGCAGGGGGCGGCTCGAATACCGGGGGCCTGGGAGATACCGCCGGGTTCCTCAACCTCGACAAAATGGAGCTGGAGGATTGCATCAAGCGGTCGGCTGTGGTCGAGGTGGCGATCTACCACCTGCCGAGCGGGGCTCTTCTGTATAAGAGCAGTGTTCTCTTAAAGGAGCGGTGAATGGTATGAAATGTAATAAATCTCTCTCCACTGACGCCGTGTCTGAGGTGATCGGCGTTATGTTGATGCTCTCTGTGACGCTGATCATTGTTGCTCTTGTGGCGGTCTACGCCACCGGTGCGGCGGGTGATACCACGCAGCCGGTAAAGGCAGACCTGGTTGCTTCCGGGGAGATGAAGGCCGGGGATGCGTATCGCGTTGTCTTCGAGCACAGGGCCGGAGATGCGTTCGACGTCAACCAGCTGACGGTGAGCGTCGGTTTACGTGAAAACGCCGCTGTGCATATGATCCTCAGGAACGAGGGCACTGAGGAGCGTATCGGGTCTTTCAGATCGGGAGAGTCGATCGTTCAGCTCGGGGATCGGTTCTGGGTCTCTATCGGTGATGTTGATGGTAACAGGATCACGCTCCCGGGAGGTGCGGAGATCCGGTACGGTCAGCATCTGACCTACCGTTTCATCGACCGTCGCACCGGAGCACCCATCTCATCGGGAGAAAAATTGATCAACCCGGTCTAGGGGTGCCTGTTTTTTCAGGAGAGAGCCGGGGGGTCCATTCCCGACCCCCGGCCTGCACTATGATAAAATCATGAGCCCGTAAAAGCGTGTTCACGGTAATTTACCCATTTGGGTGTTGTTATTCCGGTTTTCTTCACAAAGGGGTACCGCTGATCCGCCCTCTCTCTTCGCCCAGAGCCCAGACTATAAATTCGTCCGTCGATGGGAACGGTTCTGCCGGAATGGTGCACGGGTTTTCTTCCCGGGTGTCAAGTCTCTTTGTCTCTCCGGTCTCTCCTGTCCGGTGTGCGTACCTGACTTCGTAGATTGGCTCCGGGCCCCTGAGTTTCGGGTGTTGCGCCCTGCCGTAGGCGATGGCTACGGCCCATTCTTCGTCGGAGATGTCCACGTAGACAGTCCCGAGCAGGGTTCCCCCGGCGCTTCGAACCTGGGTTTTTGATTCAAACGACTCTACAGCATCTTTCACGGTGCCTTTTGGCGAATACCCAAAGTAGCGTGCCATTTTTCTTTACCTCCGGTTGTTCTTCACCTGCGGTTTTGCAGGATCCTGCTTCTCCCGGTTTCATTCACAGGACACTCATGTCAGCCAGGCTCGTGAATCTGGAAGCATGGGTTGCTTGAGTCGCGGGGATCCTGTTCCGGGTGAATACAACTTTTTCTGAGTTATAACTATTTAATTTGATCTTTTTTAACGCCATGATGCATTCTGCATAACTCCCATACCCGGAACTGTCAAACTTTATTCCGCCACGGTCTGAGATATCTGAGTGCAGTGGCAAATTCAGGCTGCAATGTCGTCGGGAATGGTTGCAGCCATCCAGTCCGATCGATACGGCTGCGACGGGGAGCTCGTGTCCCTCTTCACCATAACGGCCTCCCTCTCTGGCCTGGTGACGCTCCTGCTTGCCCGGCGATGGGCGTAAAATGACCAGAAGTCTTCGAGGTGCGAACGCGAGGTTTGCGATCCGCGATGAGGGGGTGTGGTCCGGCCTCTCCTCCCTATGGGTTAGGATGGTCTCCCCATCAGAATATTCGTCACTCCGGCCTGTACCCGACGACAACCATCCGTTGCGATGTATCCGAGAACGGCATCCCTTCTTCATCGTATACTGCTATATTGTGTAGCCCACACCTCTGCATCATATCCTGGTGATCCGCCAGGCTGTACGTATAATCCCGTATCTGGGCGTGGCCGTCGGATCCATCCTCGTTTTTCACTGGAACAGTCAATTCCACTCGCTTTTCTTCGTCGTTCCAGTGCATCCGGAGAGTATCACCCTCATACTTTTTCTTCCGGAGGTTCTGCATGACGTTTCTGACGGACGGGGCCCCGGGTATGCTGCGGAGCATGCCGTGCGGGCGGAGGGGTGACCCCTCACACCTGCTCCCTCAGGACTGGATCTTCCGAAAGAGGTATGCCCCGACGACGATCATGAGAACGGCGCAGGATGCCATGACGGCAAGGCACGTGAATGGATGAACCTGGGCGATGCCCGAGAGGCCGTAACGGATCCCTTCGACGCCGTACGTCAGGGGATCAGCAAGCGTCAACGGCCGGATATAGTCGGGCAGGCCATCGATAGGGAAGAGTGCCCCGGAGAGTCCGAAGATCACGAAGACTATGAAGTTCATGATGAGCTGGAAGCCGTGCATGTCCTCCATCCTTGACGCGATGGCGATCCCGAGTGCAGTGAAGGTCACGCCGATCAGCGCCATGAACCCGACGGCGATCAGGAATCCGGCGATGCTGACCGGATGGAGTCCGATTAAGAGCACAAGCACCATCAGGATCAGCCCCTGGATGACCGCTGCCGTCGCTCCCCCGAGCGTCTGGCCGATCATGATCTCGAGGCGCGAGACCGGAGCGACAAGCGTCGCCTTCAAGAACCCGAACTGTTTGTCCCAGATGATCTGGATCCCGGAGAAGACCGAGGTGAAGAGGACACTCATCGCCACGATGCCGGGGATGATGAAGTCCATGTAACCTTCTTCCATACCGGGAATCTGGACGACCGAGTCGAGCCCGAACCCGAGCACCAGCATGAGGAAGAGTGGCATACCAAGACTGCCGATGATCCTGCTCTTTGAGCGCAGGTAGCGCTTGACGCTCCGCAGCCATATAGTATAGACGATGTCCACCTCTACCCCCCCCTTGCCCGGTAGATCATGCGCATGGCCTCTTTACCGGTCGCCCCCCCTTCGCGGATCGTCCTCCCCGTATAGTGCAGGAAGACATCCTCGAGCGTCGGTTTCCTCACCGAGAGGGATGTGATGCCGATACCGTTCTGGTGGATGGCGGTTACGATCCCGGGGATATGCCGGTCGGCCTCCTGCAGGTGGATCGTCACCAGTCCATCGTGTTGCTCGATTGAAGAGACCCACGGGGCGGTCAGGAGGCCGGCGATCGCGTCGGGGTCGGGCGAGGTTATGGTGACGACGTCGCCGCCGATAGAATTTTTCAGGTTCTCGGCGGTGTCGAGCACGACGATCGCCCCGTGATCGATGATCGCTATGCGATCGCAGAGCCGATCGGCCTCTTCCATGTAGTGGGTGGTGAGGATGATGGTGATGCCCTTCTCCTCGTTCAACCGTGCGATATACTCCCAGAGATGGTTTCGTGTCTGTGGGTCGAGGCCGAGCGTGGGCTCGTCGAGGAAGAGCACCTTCGGTTCGTGGAGCAGCCCCCGGGCGATCTCGAGTCGGCGGCGCATGCCGCCCGAGTAGGTCTTGACGAAGTCATCTTTTCGGTCTTCAAGTCCGACGAGTGCCAGAAGTTCACCGATGCGCTTCCGGCGTACTTCCCCCGGGATCCGGTAGAGGCGGCCATGAAAGTCCATGTTCTCATACGCCGTCAGCTCTTCATCCAGGCTTTGATCTTGAAAAACGATCCCGATGGACTTGCGGACGGCGTCTTCTTCGGCCACGACATCGTGGCCGTTGATCATCGCCGTGCCTGATGTGGGTTTCTGTATCGTCGAGAGCATGGAGATCGTCGTCGTCTTCCCTGCCCCATTCGGACCGAGAAGCCCGAAGATCTCGCCACGCGCGATGGAAAACGATATGTTGTCGACGGCTACGAAGTTGCCGAAAGATTTCGTCAGGTTGCATACCTCTATGGCCGGCGTGGGATTGGTCGTCTGAGGTGATGCGCTTGAGCGGGTCATCCTTCACTTCTCCAGCGGTTCCTCTGATTCAGCCTCAAAGGCCCGGAGTATTTTCTCTGCAATTCTCTGAAATTTATCCGTTTTAACAACAGCAAGCCCATGCCCCTCATGACCGAGGATCATCAGCATATCGCCGGGCTTGATATCGAAGGTCTCCCGCGCATCTTTCGGTATGACGATCTGGCCGCGCTCGCCGACCTTGACCGTCCCGAAGATGTATCGTCTGCTGCCCTGGTCGCGGCAGCGGTGGTCATCATCGACCATAACCTCTCTCACCTTCTCCTGGTCTGCGTATTGGCACAGGCTCCGGTGTCCCTTTATGAACCTGGTGCAGTTCTCTCGCCCTGCAGATCATACTATTCATACAAGTATGATCTTTCACACCACATATACCGCCCGGTCGTGCGTATCTTCCTTTACGTCCAGTATGAGCAAGCGGGTAAGAATCCCGCCTCAGGGGCTCCGGCGGATGAAGATCGCCGCTGAAAAAAGAGTTATTCCTGCCGGCGCTCTGCTTTCTTCGCCGCCAGACGTTCGATGATGGTGAGGTCGACTGCACCGCCGGTCGCAAGTTTCCCCTGCCAGACCGCCCGGTCGACGAACCCCTTGCCGATATCGTTCCGGATCACGAGCGTTGTGTAACCTTCAGGCGCTCCTATGGCGCCTGCTGAGACATCCGCATCCACTGCCGTCAGATCGGTGCAGACCCGGCACCCGGGGCGGACGCACTCCTCGAGGTCGGCAAGCGAGATCGATATGTGCCGTTCGTCCTGCAGGTAGACGTCCAGTTTCCCCTTGACATCCATGTGCTGGATCTCCCAGGGTTCGATCTCTTTTTCCGACTGCAGTTTCCCCTCGACCAGTTTCGTGTAGTCGAAGGTCTCCGTGCAGAAGAGGCCGATGACGAGCCGGATCGCCTTTGCGTAGGGCCGGAGGAGTTCATGGTCGCTCTCCCGGATCATCTGTGCCGCCCGCGTCACACAGGGCACGCCCACGATGGCGATCCGCCGGTACTTCCGGGTGACGACGGCCTCCTTAAGGGATGCAAGGAGCGGAACCCACCATGAGTAGCGACTTCCTGCATGCTGAACAAGCACGTCTGAAGCGGTGATCACCGCTGATGTGGGTTTCAGCGTCCAGGGATCGCTCGTCACCGTGACGACCGCGTCGATCAACCCCTCGTCGAAGGCGTTCGCGAGGATCGCCGTAACTGCGCCACCGCTCTGCCGTTTCTCCACCGGGAAGGCCGCCCGGGCGGGAACGATCTCCTGGTAGGCGCCGAGCATCCTTCCCTGTTCTGCTATATCGATCCGCGGGCAGGCCGCGTAGCACGCCCCGCAGGGCACGCCATCGCTATCGGCCTTGCAGTAACCGATGTTCACCGGTGCACCGGTGTTCTCCGGCGCGAACCGGAGGGTATCCGCCGGGCAGACCGCTACGCACGCACCGCATCCGGAGCAGAGGCCCGTATCCCAGACCTCCACCTTCAGGTCCTTGAATGACTTTGTCTCCATCCCCATCACTCCCATGTATACTTCCCGGCAAATGGCCGTGCGCTCGCAGGGACGATCCGGGTGTAGTCTGCGTTCACAAGCGGCTCCGCATCGAGCTCGAAGTCGGCGGCAAACTCCCGGATGACCGGGGCGATCCGTGCCCTGTCCTCATCGGTGAGCGGCATTTTCTTTGCTCCCGCGGCGAGGCGGGATTCATCCACGTTCCCGCGGATGACGATCTCGCCGCCGTGGATCCCGCTCCCGATCTCCCGGGCGTTCATGACCCCATCGAGCGCGAGGACGAGCAGAAGACCGCCTGCCATGTACTCGCCGAGGAACGTCTGAGCCGATCCCCCGACGACCAGTATCGGGCGCTGGTCCTCGTACTGCTTCATGTGGATCCCGCCGCGATAGCCGATATCCCCGCGGACGAAGACCTTGCCGCCCCGCATGCTGTGTGCCACCGCGTCGCCCGCACTCCCGTGGATCACAACCTTCCCGGAGTCCATCGTGTTGCCGGGTGCGTGTTCGGCGTTCCCGTGAACGATGACCGTCGGGCCGCTCATGAACATGGCGAGATCCCCGCCCGCGACGCCGTTGACCCTGATGACCGCATTCCCACGAAGGCCGTTCCCGATGAACCGCTGCCCGAGGACGTTGTTGATGACGATCTCGTCCGCCCCGTCATCGATGGCCTTCCTGATCTGCTGGTTCAAGGGGGTATAATGTACCCCCTTTGCATCAATCGTGATCTGTTTTGCCATTCTGCTCACGCTCCCACCGATTTGACGTCGAGGATCTCAAGGAGCCCTTCGTCGAGCATGTAGCCACGGAGCCGGTCGCGGTTGCCGCGCAGGCTCTCGATGCTGTTGATGCCTGCCGCGCCCATCAGTTCGGTGATCTCGAGCGTCCAGGCATGGATCAGGTTCGCTACCTGCTTCGATGCCACGTCGGGGTCAAGGCGTGCGACAAGGTTCGGGCGCTGGGTGGCGATCCCCCAGGAGCAGACCCCCTGGTAGCAGTTTCCGCAGACCCGGCAGCCCATCGCCACGAGCGCCGCTGTGCCGATGTAGACGGCGTCGGCGCCGAGGGCGATCGCTTTTGCGACATCGGCGCTCTCCCGGATGCTGCCGCAGGCGATGAGCGAGACCTCGTTCCTGAGACCCTGCTTCCTGAGTTCCTTATCGGCGGTCGCGATGGCGACCTCGATCGGGATGCCGACGTGGTCGCGGAAGACCCGCGGGGCCGCACCGGTTCCGCCCCGGAACCCGTCGATTGCAACGGCGTCCACACCGGAGCGGGCGATGGCCGCCACGTTCTCGGCGTTGTTGTTGACGGCCGCGATCTTTGCAAAGACCGGTTTCTTCCACCCGGTCGCCTCCTTGACGGAGTTGACGAGCTGGGGAAGGTCCTCGATGCCGTAGACGTCGTGGTGCGGCGCAGGGCTGATCGCATCGCTCCCCTCCGGGATCATCCTCGTCCTGGAGACGTGCGCACTCACCTTCTCACCGGGGAGGTGCCCGCCGATGCCCGGTTTTGCTCCCTGGCCGAGCTTGAGTTCGATCGCGGCACCGCGTTCCAGGTAGTCGACGTTCACGCCGAACCGCCCGGATGCGATCTGGACGATCATCCGGTCCTGGTAGGGGTAGAGATCGGTGTGCAGCCCGCCTTCTCCGGTGCCCATGTAGGTTCCGGTCTCTTTTGCCGCCCGTGCCATGGCCAGCTGGGCGTTGAGGCTGATCGCACCGTAACTCATGTGGCCGAGCATGATCGGCGTCTCGAGCATGAGGTTCGGGGTGAGTTTCGTGGAGAGTTCGATATCGCCGTCTGGTTTTCGCACAATATCCAGCTTTGACGGCTTTTTCCCGAGGTAAGTCCTGAGTTCGACGGGTTCGCGGAGCGGGTCGGTCGGAGGCGTGGTGACCTGGCAGGCGTCGAGCATCAGATGGTCGAATATGATCGGGAGATCCGCGACGCTGCCCATGCCGGCGAGGATGATCTTACCCGTCCGCGCCTGGTTGTAGATCGACTCCCTGACCTGCCTCGTCCATACCGGATGGCTCCGGTAGTCGCAGGGGTGCTCTTCGAGCATGATGGCGTCCCGCGGGCAGTAGGTGAGGCACCGGTGGCAGGCGGTGCAGTTCCGGGAGTTGATCAGGATCCTGTCGCCGTCCCACCGGAAGACTCCGTAGGAGCAGTTCTCGACGCATCGCCCACACTCCATGCACTGCTCCCGGTCGATGGTGATCCGGTAGCGGAGTGGCATACTTCCTATATTGCTGTTCATGGGGCAACCCTCCCTATGACCGGCGTTCCTGCACCGGGTCTCGTGATCGACTCGACGTTGGGTTCCATGGCGCGGATCGCCGCCTCCTCGCTTGCGATATAGAGTCGGTCGCCGCACTCGCCGACGACCATCGGCCGGAGTTTGCCCCGGTCGGTGAACCCGACCATCATCTCGGGGTTTGCGGCCACGATGGTGAACGGTCCGTTCATCGTTGCAGAGCCGTAGGCGAACCGGAGCGCCTGGTTCAGTCTCTGTTTGGCTTCAGGCATCCGGTCGATCTCCTCCCAGTAGGGTGGGGCAAGCGCGCGGATGGCGAGATCGATATCGAGGCCGTGCTTGCGCACCAGGAGATCGATCAGGTAGGTGATCACCTCGCTGTCGGTGCCGGTCGAGCAGTTGTAGCCGAAACTCTCGATGTAGCGCCGGTTGGCCCCGTAGGTGGTGATCTTTCCGTTCTCCACGACACTCCAGTCGTGAAGGTTGAACGGATCGGGTTTTCCCCACAGTTCGGGGCTTGCCGTCGCGTAGCGGTTGTGTGCGAGCCAGATGTAGCCTTCGTAGTCCTCGATCCGGTAGTAGTCCGCCACGTCCTCCGGCCAGCCGCTGGCTTTGAAGACGCCGACGTTCTTACCGGAAGAGACCACCTCAGCACCGTTTACGCTTGCGTTGATCTGCATAACAAGATCTGTGATGATGTCCTTCTCCGGCGATGCGCTTCCCGGGGCGAGGGAAGCGTCGGGCTTGAAGAAGTAGCGCCAGGGGGTACAGTTTACCCGGAGATTCGGCTGGTCGCACGTGGGGATCGCCTCATCATGCTCGATCACTCCCCACTGCTCCAGTGTTGCGTCGACAGCCGCCTTGTTCTCACAGGCTCTGTCGAAGAAGACATGAAGCGCATAACAGTCCTGGTATTCGGGGTAGATACCGTAGGCCACATACCCCGCCCCCTCACCGCTGCCGCGCTCATTCATCATGGAGAGGGCCTGCCGGATGCCGGAACCGTCCATCATCTGGCGCCTTCTATCCATTACACCAAAAATGCCACACATGGTAACCTCGGAGGGCAACTTTTTGTTGCCGTTTTCTCGAACTCTTATCGATATATTTGTGTCAATAGATATTTATTCCATCGGATAGAAGTTGACTCCCATATGTCCGGTGGCGCCACTTCCGCGATGCTTGAGCGTATTGAACAGGATAACGTCCGATTTCTCCGGCTCCAGTTCACTGATCTCCTCGGTATGCCGAAGAATGTTGCTATCCCCGTGAAGCAGGCGGAGAAAGCGTTGACCGGCGGCATCGGGTTTGACGGTTCATCGATCCAGGGTTTTGTCCGGATCGAGGAGTCCGATATGACGTTGAAGCCCGATCTCTCGACGTATACCCTCCTGCCCTGGCACTCCGGGGATTATACGGAGGCGCGTTTCGTATGCGATGTCTACAAGGCCAGCGGCAGACCGTTCGAGGGCGACCCGCGCTATGTGCTCCGCATGGCACTTGCGGATGCGGCGCGGGACGGCTACATATTTAACACCGGGCCGGAACTTGAGTTCTTCCTCTTCCGGATGGTAGAGGGGCGGCCGACCACGCAGTTCCAGGACGTCGGCGGTTACTTCGACCTTGCGCCGACCGATCTCGCGGAGGATGTCCGGCGCGAGATCATCCTCGCGCTCACCGAGATGGGGTTCGAGATCGAGGCGTCCCATCACGAGGTCGCCGAGAGCCAGCACGAGATCGACTTCAAGTACAGCGATGCTCTCCACACGGCCGATAGCGTCATCACGTTCAAGTTCGCCGCGAAGACGATCGCGCTGATGCGCGGCCTGCACGCGTCCTTCATGGCAAAACCGATCCATGGTATCTGCGGGAGCGGGATGCATACCAACTGTTCGCTTGCAAAAGACGGGGTGAATGCGTTCTACGATCCGGACGCACCACGAGAGCTCTCAGAGACCTGCATGTATTTCATCGGCGGCCTTCTCCGCCACGCAAAGGCGATCACCCGTGTTGCAAACCCGACGATCAACTCCTACAAGCGGCTCGTCCCCGGGTTCGAGGCGCCCTGTTACGTGAGCTGGAGTGCGGGAAATCGCTCGGCGCTCGTCCGGGTCCCGACCCCGCGCGGCAACAGCACCCGGGTCGAACTCCGGAGCCCCGATCCGACCTGCAACCCCTACCTCACCTTCGCCGCGATGCTCGCCGCCGGGATGGAGGGCATCCGGGAGAAGATCGAGCCCCCGGACGGCATCGATACGAACATCTACCATATGACGGCCGATGGGCGGAGACGCGCCGGCATCGAGACGCTGCCCGCCGATCTCCATGACGCGCACCACGCCCTGCTTGCCGACGACCTCATCTGCAGGACGTTCGGCCCCCACGTCGTCGAGGCGCTGACAAGCGTTGCTGAGGCCGAGTGGGACGCCTACCGGACGATGGTCCATCCGTGGGAGCTTGAGCGGTATCTGGCGACGTACTGAATCTTTTTTAGGGTCGTTGGGACGGTGGGTTGTGACTTTTATCGCGCCAGGGAGATCATGCAATGCACCGTTGCACAACCCCCGGATGAGCCCGGCCAATTTCTCGCACACGTTGTGCGAGTCTTTCAGAACCGGCATATGATTCGAAACAGAAGAACGCGTCCGCGTTCTTAGCCACATTGATCTCGGGCGTTCGGCCACTGTCGGATCGGTCGCCTTCGCCCGTGTCCACGCTGACGGAGCACGGCAGGGTGGTATCCCGGACTGCGTCCAGATTGAAGACCGCCTCAAAAGTGAACAAAGGTTGATGGTTCCTGCACCCCACATAAAGGTGAGGAGGCTACAACAATTGAGTGCGACAGAAGAGCAATACGTTGTCGATGAGCATGGAAACCGGGTCGCGGTAATTCTCCCCCTGCGGGAGTATGAACAACTCCAGGAAGACCTTCATGACCTTGCCGTGGTGGCGGAACGGCGCGAAGAACCGACCATAGGGTTTGACGACCTCAAAAAGCGATACAGGGACTGATGTCCGGGTATGCGATCCGCGTCAAAGCGAGCGCCGCGAGAGATATCGCGGCATTACCGCGCGATGTCGTTTCACGTATCCTTCACGAACATAGAGGATCTCTTCTAAGACGCCCCTGCCCTTCGGTGCGTGCAGATTAAGCGGGGCGGAGCATCTTTACCGGGTCCGCGTGGGGGACTACCGGATCATATACGCCGTGCAACATGCGGAACGGGAAATTATAATCTTCTACGTACGTCACCGTCGCAGTGCATACCGTGGGTTGTGAGATCTGATGAGGGGGTGGCGACGTCTCTGGAAGAGCCCGGATCATAACGGAATGGCCGATCAGTTCTCTGTTGACCGCTTCGGGCGTTTGATGATGCTCGGTCAGTCGGTGCGCCT
>JAAZGM010000283.1 GCA_012511245.1 Methanomicrobiales archaeon
GGATCGAGGCGCTCAAGGCCATCAAAGCGGCCGACCCGGCAGCAAAAGTCATCATGTGCACGGCAGTCGGCCAGGAGCAGATGGTCAAACTTGCCGTCATGAGCGGTGCGAGAGGCTACAGCGTCAAACCGTTCGAAGCTCCGAAAGTCCTCGAAGAAGTCAAGAACGTCCTCCGTGCATAACCCTGATACGGGTTCTGATCGTCGACGATTCGCTCTTTATCCGCACAATACTCCGGGATCTCCTCAAAGACAGCCCGGACATAGAAGTAGTCGGAACAGCGGTCAACGGCATCGACGCCCTTGAGAAGATATCCAGCCTGAAACCCGATGTTGTCACGCTCGATATCGAGATGCCCCGGATGAACGGCCTTGAGACGCTCGAGGCACTCTCGGAGGCCCGCTCAAAACCGAAAGTGATCGTCCTGAGTACCCTGACATCACGTCAGGCCGATATGACCCACAGGGCGTTGCGGCTCGGGGCAGACGATTTTATGCTCAAACCAAAGGATGTCCCGAACGTCAGGGGCATCGAGCGGGAACTCATCCAGAAGATCAAGAACCTTGTCACGCTCCCGACGGTTGTAAAACCAACCACAATCACCCGGAATGAGGCAGACGCGGTCGTCGTGATAGGCTCCTCCGCCGGAGGTCCGCCGATGCTCGATATGCTCCTCTCCGCACTTCCACCGGACCTGCCCGCCGCGGTCGTCGTCACCCAGCATATGCCCGAGGGTTTCACCGCATCGCTTGCCGAGCGCCTGAACCGGGTTTCTGCCCTTCCCGTCAAAGAGACTGAGAACGGGGAGAGCCTGCAGACCGGAACCGTCCTGATCTCGAAAGCCGGGTATCATACCGTCATCTCCGGGGTCGTAGCAGGCGGCGGGAAAAGCCGCGGACGGGTCATCCACTCAACTGCTCCACGTCTGCACGCGGTCCGGCCTGCCGTTGACAAGACGTTCGCTTCCGCAGCACGTGTCTTCGGGCCGCGCACCGTCTCCGTCATCCTTTCCGGAATGGGAAACGATGGCGGCGAAGGAACGCTCGCAGTGAAGGCCGCAGGCGGCAGGACGATGGTGTGTGCCGAGGAGGACTGTCTCGTCTACGGGATGGCACGCTCCGCTCTTGCCAGGGATAGCGTGGATAAGGTGGTCCCGTTCAAGGATCTCGCACGCGAGATCACGAAAGCAGTCGGCCATCTCAGAGGTGGATGATGTTTGATGAAGAAGGATATCGGAAGCTGTTCGTTGAGGAGTCACGGGAGAACCACGAGAACATCGTGAACAACCTTCTTGCCCTTGAGAACGAGGACGGTCAGCAGGAGGCCATCGACGAGATCTTCCGGTCGGCACACACCCTCAAGGGGATGTCTGCATCCATGGGTTTTGATGCGATGGAGCATCTCTGCCACTCGATGGAGGATGTGTTCTCCCTCATCCGCAGCGGGCAGTGCGAAATGGCGGTGTCGCTCACCGATCTCCTTCTCAACTGCACCGATACGA
Organism: Methanomicrobiales archaeon; assembly: GCA_012511245.1. Taxonomy (GTDB): domain Archaea; phylum Halobacteriota; class Methanomicrobia; order Methanomicrobiales; family Methanoculleaceae; genus Methanoculleus. The sequence goes on from JAAZGM010000283.1 coordinate 1,502, forward strand.
TCGAGGAGATGCTGGATGCGATCGAGGCGGGGGGGACGCCGTCAGATGAGCAATCCGCAAGCCTGGTCCAGGATCTCCAGGCGTTTGCTGAAGGGGGGGATGATACCGTGCCCGAGTTATCCATGGACGCGGCCATCCCGGCCGATCTCCTTCCGGAGATGGGAGATGATGTCGACGGGCGACCGCTGTATACGTTGACGGTCGCCATCGATCCATCCAGTACCATGAAGGCCGTCCGGGCGATGCTGCTCCTGCAGAACCTGGACGAGATCGGGACGATCCATTCGACCATCCCTCCGCGAGAACACCTTGAGGATGGGAAGTTTGACGAGCAGTTTGAGATCTTCATCGAGAGTGAGGCAGGGGAGGAGGCCCTCAGGACGATCGCCTCCGGAACCGAGGTCTCGCTCATCGACCTCTCTCGAACACAGTCGCTGCCGGACACCCCGCCGGTGAACAAAGAGGAGGAGCAGCTCGGGGCTGCACCAGTTCAGCGGGTGGCGAAAACCGATAAGAGACGGGAGATCAAGAACATCCGCGTCGATATCCAGCGGCTCGATCGGATGATGAATCTCGTGGAGGATCTGGTCATCAACCGTGGGCGGCTTGAGCAGATCGCGAAGAAGCACGGCATCAAGGAGTTCGATGAAGCGCTCTCCATGGTCGGCCGGTCGGTCTCCGATCTCCAGAACCTCATGATGGGGATCCGGATGATGCCGCTCGAGCGCATCTTCAACCGCCTCCCTCGCGTCGTGCGGGACGTCGCGAACCACGACGGAAAAGAGGTTGAGTTCATCATCGAGGGTGGCGAGACCGAACTCGACCGGAGCATGATGGACGGGCTTTCCGACCCGCTCCTGCACCTCATCAGGAACGCCGTGAACCACGGGATCGAGACACCGGATATCCGAAGAGCCGGCGGTAAACCGGAAAAAGGAGTGCTCAGGCTGACTGCCCGGAGGGATAAGGACAACGTCGTCATCGAGATCGAGGACGATGGCGCCGGGATCGATCCCGAGGAACTGCGGAAGAAAGGCATTGAAAAAGCCCTCATGGCGCCCGAGACGGCGGCAAACGCTACAAAGGACGAACTCGTCGGCCTGCTCTTTGAGCCCGGGTTCAGCACGGCCGCGGCGATCACCGATATCAGCGGCCGGGGTGTCGGGCTCGATGTGGTCAAGAAGACGATCGAGTCGCTCAAGGGGACGATCAAGGTCGAGACTGAGATCGGCAGGGGGACGATCTTCGAGCTGGTCCTCCCCCCGACGATGGCGATCATCGATGTCATGATGGTGCATATCAACAGCATCCGGTGCGCCATCCCGATCGGCAACGTCGTTGAGGTGGCACAGGCGAGGCCGGAGGCCATCCACCGGATCGGCAACAGCGAGGTGATCCTGCTCCGGGACCAGACCCTTCCCATGTACCGCCTGGAGGATATGTTCGGCCGGACGGAGAAGAGCGACACGCTGGTTGTGTTGCAAAATGACGGCAGGAGATGCTGCATTACCGTCGATTCTGTCGATGGCCAGCAGGAAGTGGTGGTGAAACCGCTCTCCCGGATTGCAGGCAATTGCCGCGGAATAAGCGGGATTACCATCCCTGGAGACGGGGATGTTGTGCCGGTACTCGATGTAAACACAATGATTTAGGAGAGAATTGTCATGGAACTGGACCCGTTTCAAAAGGATGCTCTGGCAGAGTTTGGGAATATCGGTGCTGCACACGCGGCAACGTCGTTATCGGAGATGTTGATGAGCCCGATCGAGATGACGGTGCCGGAGGTGCGGGCCATCGATATCGCCGACCTGCACAAACACATCAGCAACGAGATCTCGGCCATAGTCGTCTTCCAGATCCAGGGGGAGGTTGCTGATGGCGGGTATGTCGTCGTCAGCATGCCAAAAGAGACCGTTATCTATCTGACCAACAAGATGCTCGGCACCACCGATATCGACCGCGAGATCAACGAGATGGACCAGAGCGCTGCGATCGAGATCGGAAACATCATGATATCGGCATTCCTCGATGCAACCGCCGAACTGCTGGGCATTGTCATGCTGCCGTCTCCTCCGGCGCTGGCCATCGATATGGCACATGCCGCCTTCGAGTCCATCATCGCACAGGTGGCAAGCGATGTGAACGATGTCCTGATCTTCAACACCGAGCTCACAAGCGAGGTGCCGCCTGTCTACGGGGGGATCTACATGCTCCCGAACACCGCGCTCACCCAGCAGCTGTTCTGTATGCTTGAACAGTTGGTGGAACCGCTTTCATAACCAGCGTTTCAGGGTATACCATGGAGAACAATTTCTTCGGTGAGGAGACGGCGATAATCCTGGGCCTTGGCGAGCTCCGGGTCGGGAAGTGCCCGCTCGGGACAATCGGGCTCGGTTCCTGCATTGCGCTCATCCTGCACGATCAGCGGAGATCGCTTGCGGGGCTTGCTCACATCATGCTCCCCGAGAGCAGGGGGATTGTCAACCGTCCGGGGAAGTTTGCAGATACGGCTATATGTGCTCTCCTTGATGAGATGGTGGTGTTCGGGAGCACGAAATCCTCGATCACCGCGCTCGTCGTCGGTGGTGCAAGCATGTTTGAGTTCTCGGCCAACTCTCTAAACATCGGCGAGAGAAACGCCGCGGCAGTGAAGGATCTGCTCCAGAAACAGGGAATCAGTATCGAGCATGAGGAGACCGGCGGAAAAGTCGGGCGATCCGTGTATTACTGGCCGGAGGGAAAAGGCCGCCTCATCGTCAAGAGGGCGGACGGGACATGCACCACATACTGACACTCCTTTTGACCGCACTACTCTTCTTCATCCCTCCGGTATCTGCCCTGTATGTTGAGGTGCCCGATTATGGTTCCGGCATCGCATCGGCCGGGGTGAAGGATATGACCAACGGCCGGTACGGCGACATCATCTTCGCAACCGACGGTGGTATATCCGTATACACGGAGAACAGCACCTGGTACTCGGTCAACGCCCGGCATCCAGGAGAGACGGCATACGGTATGCTTGCGCCACTGGATAGCATGGTGACCGCCGTCGCTCTCGACGCGGGAGGCAACCTCTGGGCAGGATACCCGAACGGGCTTCAGATCGGGGATGGGGCAGGATTCCGTGCTATCCAGGATCTCCAGTTCCTCAAGAACCTCAACATCAACTGCATGGAACGATGGGGCGACGGGATGTGGGTTGCCACCGGGCGGGCAGGTCTCCACTGCTGCCGGGACGGGGAGTGGACGTGGTACAAGCCGGCCGGGCCCGAGGGGCTTGGATGCCATACCATCGTGAGCATGGCGGTCGATGCCGCGAACGATCTGCTCGTCATCGGATCGGAGAGTGATGGGATACGGGCGCTCAAGGGTGGGATGGGGGATGTCCGGTTTGCGGCGATCACCTACCACAGCGATACGCTTCACGGGGTCTCCGAGGTGCGAGTGGATCCGTTCGGGGGAGTGTATCTCTTCAACTGCACAACGGTTCTCCATTACGCTCCCGGTGCAGGGGTTACACCAGTCCTCACCACAGGAGACCTGAGCTCGTTCCCGGTCAGCATCAACGACGTTGCCACGACACGCGAGGGTATGCTCCTCATCGCATCGGATAACGGGATATATGGATGGAACGGGTCAGATGTCGCTCTACACATCACGTCGGGGGACGGTATCCGTTCAAACGTCGTCAAGAAACTCTTCGTCGACGCCTATGGCCGATGCTGGTTCGTTGTTCCGGGAAACGTGGGCTACATCCCGCCGGTGGCGGAGCATACCGCCCTTGCTCTCTCCGCTGTCCCGGTGCAGGAGACGCCGGAGGCGACAGAGACTCTTCCACCCTTGACTCCGGAGATGACGACGGTCGAAGAGTCGGCTCTCGGGCTGTTTGAGGGGATACGGGCTCTTATTGAAGGATGGATCGGTGCGGTGATCCACAGGGATGAAGGTGGTTGAACGACTGCTCACCAAAAATGGGGATCCCCTGCGCCCCGCTCCGTTACTTCGATATCTCTGTGTAGTAATATTCCCCGGCGGCGATCTGCTCCCTGTCGAGGAACGAACCCGGTTTGTTGATCCGCGGCCTTCCGCTCTTGTCCCGCCGGAAGGTGATCCCGAGTGCGCAGAGGAACCGGTTCATGCCCGGCGCCATGTCGAACGGCCCGGCAGCTTTGCCGTGGATGCCCGGTTCGCCCTCAAAGACCAGGATCCGGTCGCTGATCATATCGATGACGTATATGTCGTGGTCGATCACGAGCGTGCTCGCGCCCCGTCCTTCGGCGTGTTTCCGGATCATCCGCGATATCTTCACCCGCTGTTCCACGTCGAGGTGGGCGCTCGGTTCGTCCAGGATGTAGAGGTCGGCGTCACGCGAGAGGCAGACGGCGATCGCCACGCGCTGGAGTTCACCGCCGGAGAGGGTGCTCACCGGCGTCTGGAGGAGCTGCGAGAGGGAGAGTGGCTCTAAGATCTCATGCTGGTAGTACGAAGTGTCGAACTTCGTCGTCGTCTTCCTGAGGAGCTCCTCGACGGTCGCCTCCGTGTCACCCTTGATATACTGGGGTTTGTAGGATATCCGCACCCGGGTATCCATCGCCCCGGTGTCGGGCTCGATGACCCCGGCAAGGAGCTGGGCGAACGTGCTCTTCCCGATACCGTTCGCCCCGAGCACCCCGAGAACCTCGCCACTCCGGATCTCCCCGCCGTCGATGGTGAGGGAGAACTGGGGGAACCGTTTCGTCATCGCCGGGAACTCGAGCAGCACCTCGCGATCCGAGTCGGCGGCGTGTGCCCGGGTCTCGAACGTCACCGGGTACGCCCTGAACCGGACGTTCTCCTCGGGGAGGAACCCTTCCAGGTACTGGTTGATCCCCACCCGGACGCCCTTTGGATGGGTGATGACACCAAAGACCGCCGGTTCACCGTAAGCGACGTGCACGGTATCGGCGAGCATGTCGAGGATGGCGAGGTCGTGCTCGACGATGACGACCGGACGCTCGAGGGCGAGTTCACGGATGAGGTTTGCAGCGGCCATCCGCTGGTAGACATCGAGGTAGGGTGTGATCTCGTCAAGGAAGTAGAAATCGGCGTCACGCGAAAGACAGGCGACGAGCGCTACACGCTGGAGTTCACCGCCGGAAAGGGTCGTTATCGGCCGGTCGATGACCGCTGTGAGCGATAATTGGTCGATGTAGTAGCCGAGTTTCCCGCGTTCGTCGGTGGTCGCAAGGAGGTCGCGCACCGAACCGGAGAAGACCTTCGGGATCTGGTCGATGTACTGCGGTTTCACCGCGACCTTCACGTTCTTCTGCGAGAGCACCTGGAGGTAATCGAAGAGTTCGGTTCCCTGGTAGAGGTCGAGGACTTCTTTCCAGGAGATCGCGGCATCGGTCCTCCCCAGGTTCGGGACGAGTGTGCCCGAGAGGATCTTCACCGCCGTGCTCTTCCCGATGCCGTTCGGGCCGAGGATGCCGGTTACCTTCCCCTCGACGGGGATGGGGAGGCCGTAGAGGACGAAGCCGTTCTGGCCGTAACGATGGATCGGCTGGTCGAGTTCTTCAGGGAGGTTGACGATGTCGAGCGCCTGGAAAGGGCACTTCTTCACGCAGATGCCGCACCCGACACAGAGTTCTTCGGATATGACAACCTTCTGGTCTTCGCCGATGATGATGGTCTCGTCGCCGGTCCGGACACGGGGGCAGTAGAGGATGCACTCGGTGCCGCACTTTACCGGGTGGCACCGATCACGGTGTACAACAGCAATACGCATGGGTGATCACAGAACAGTGGTGGTCAGGAAGATCGTCCAGGTCATGAGCCAGAGTGCAAACGTCATGAAACTCTGGTAGAACCAGTCCTTTCCGGTCAGCGCCATATGGTCGATCCGGATGAGCATGAAGATATGTTTCTGGAAGACGACACCTGCCATGAGGAGGAGAAGGCCGATGATGGCGTTCTCTTGAAGGCCGTTTGCC
>JAAZGM010000284.1 GCA_012511245.1 Methanomicrobiales archaeon
GTTGAAGGGAAAAGTATAAATGCCCATATCTCCCACTAGATTTAGTTCGTTTTATTACGAACCAAATATCCAACCGGTCCCTGGCCGGAACTCTCAACAGAAACTGGGGATGAAAGACATGGATTCCAAAGATTTCCAGAAGATTATCACAAACGCCATCGACAGCGAAGTGGAGTCGTATACCTTCTACAAGTCGGTCGCCGACAGGGTGAAGGATGCAAGCCTGAAGACGATCTTCCTCGACCTTGCCGAGGAAGAGAAGGGGCACCGGGAGTACCTTCAGACCCTGCTGCTCCGTGACGCAACGAAGATGCACTTTGCCGCGGCCAAAGACTACAAGGTCACCGACTCGCTCGATGAACCCACGCTCTCGATCGATATGAAGCCGCTCGACGGCCTGTTACTCGCCATCAAGAAGGAACTCCAGGCCGCCCAGATGTACAAGCAGCTTGCCGCTGCCTCCGCGGATGCGGAGCAGACGATGGTCTTTGTCCAGCTTGCAAATATGGAGATGGGACACAAGGCACGGCTCGAAGATATCTACACGAATATGGCATACCCCGAGGCGTGGTAATCACCACACCTCATAACACCCTTTTACGAGAATTTTTCTTGCAGAGCGGGCCATTGTTCCCCGCCGCGACCGAATCAGGCCTGTTCTACCCCTTATCCTGGACGGGCCCGGAGTCGCCTACCTGTATTTAAGTGTTTGGATCACAAACGGCTATGACCTCAGAAGTTCAACCTATCTGGACAGAAGAATGAAGAAGATCATCATCAAGGGGGCGCGGGAACACAACCTCCAGAACATCACCGTCGAACTCCCGCGCGATCGGCTCATCGTCCTCACCGGGGTCTCCGGGTCGGGGAAATCCACGCTTGCTTTTGACACCATCTACGCCGAAGGGCAACGCCGCTACGTAGAGTCGCTCTCAGCCTACGCACGGCAGTTCCTCGGCCTGATGAAGAAACCGGACGTCGATAGCATCGACGGGCTCTCGCCCGCCATATCCATCGAACAGAAGACGACATCGAAGAACCCCCGGAGCACCGTCGGCACGGTCACCGAGATCTACGACTACCTGCGTCTCCTCTTCGCCCGAATAGGAACCCCGTTCTGCCCGGAGCACAACATCCCCATCGAGGCACAGTCGCCGGAGAAGATCGCAGACCACATCGCCGGGATGATCTCCGGGACGGTCACCATCCTCGCCCCGGTCGTGCGGCAGAAGAAGGGGACCTACCAGCAGCTCTTCAAAGACCTCGACCGGGAAGGCTACGCCCGGGTCAGGGTCAACGGCGAGATCCACCGCACAGACGAGGAGATCACCCTCGAACGCTACCGCAAACACGACATCGACGTGGTCATCGACCGGCTCTCCGTCGACGAGCGGTCGAGGCTTGTCGAGGCCGTCGAGAACGCCCTTGCAAAATCCGAAGGGCTCATCATCGCCGTCGACGACTCCGGGCGCGAAGAGACCTGCTCATCGCTCATGGCCTGTCCGATCTGCGGGCTTGCGTTCGAGGAGCTCCAGCCCCGGATGTTCTCCTTCAACAGCCCGTTCGGCGCCTGCGAGGAGTGCAACGGCCTCGGGATCAGGATGGAGTTCGATCCCGATCTCATCATCCCCGACAGAAGCAAGTGCATCGCCGAAGGCGCCGTCGCGCTCTACCGGAACTACGTCGACGGCTACCGGGCGCACTTCCTTGCAGGGGTTGCCGGGCACTACGGGTTCACGGTCCTGACACCGATACGCGACCTGACCGAGGAGCAGTTCAACGCCCTGATGTACGGGTCGTCCGACCGGCTCCGGTTCTCCATGAGCTCACGGGGCGGCGATACATCCTGGTCGCACTCGGGATCATGGGAAGGGCTTGCCCCGCAGGCCGAACGGCTCTACCACCAGACCCAGTCCGAGTACCGCCGCCGCGAGCTCGAGAAGTTCATGCGGATCCTCCCCTGCCCGAAATGCGGGGGAAAACGGCTCAAGGAGAAGGTGCTCGCCGTCAGGGTGGCCGGGAGATCCATCATCGACGTCACCGACCTCCCCGTCTCGGGAGCGCTTGCGTTCTTCCGGGGACTGGATCTCACCGAGAGCGCTCGCGAGATCGCAAAACAGATCCTGAAGGAGATCGTTGCCCGTCTTGAGTTCCTCGAACAGGTCGGCGTCGGCTACCTGACCCTCTCGCGGAGTGCAGGCAGCCTTTCGGGCGGTGAAGCGCAGAGGATACGCCTTGCGACGCAGATCGGGTCGAACCTCACCGGGGTGCTCTACGTCCTCGATGAACCCTCGATCGGGCTGCACCAGCGCGACAACCGGAAACTGCTTGAGACCCTGCAGCATCTCCGCGACCTCGGGAACACCCTCGTCGTCGTGGAGCACGATGAGGACACGATCCGGAACGCCGACTGGGTCGTGGACATGGGACCCGGCGCCGGGCTTCACGGCGGCGAGATCGTCGCGGAAGGGCCGCCGGACGTCATTGCGGCAACCCCGGCATCGCTCACCGGGCGCTATCTCTCCGGCGATCTCAGGATCGAAACTCCCGCCGAACGGCGGAGGAGCGACCGGTTCATCAGGCTCTCGGGCTGCCGGGGAAACAACCTGAAAGACATCGACGCGAACATCCCCATCGGCGTCCTGACGGTCGTCACCGGGGTCTCGGGGTCGGGGAAGTCGACGCTCATCTACGAGACGCTCTACCGCGCGCTCATGCAGCAACTCCACGGCTCACGCGAGTCCCCGGGGGAGCACGACGGCCTTGCCTTCGACGACGAGATCGACAAGGTGATCGTCATCGACCAGAGCCCCATCGGGAGGACGCCGCGTTCAAACCCGGCGACCTACACCAAGGTCTTTGACGAGATCCGGAAGGTCTTTGCCGGGACGAAGTAGGCGAAGGTCAGAGGCTACAAACCCGGCCGGTTCTCGTTCAACGTCAAAGGCGGGCGGTGCGAGGCCTGTCAGGGCGACGGCCTCATCAAGATCGAGATGAACTTCCTCCCCGACGTCTACGTCGA
>JAAZGM010000285.1 GCA_012511245.1 Methanomicrobiales archaeon
GAGCGGCAATCGGGATCCTCCTCTCCGGCAACCCCACGGTCATCCAGATCTCTGCCTTCTTCTTCGGGATCCTTGCGGTTGCCGTCGCTTACGCCATCGGCCGCATCTACCGGAACTCTTCGACCCTTATCCTCGTTCTCGCGGGAATCATCGTCGGTTCCCTCTTCTCCGCTCTCCTTTCTCTCTCCAAATACGTCGCCGACCCCTACGACACCCTGCCCGCGATCGTCTTCTGGCTTATGGGAAGTCTCTCTACGGTCTCGAGCGCCGACGTCATCGCGATTGCGCCGCCGATCCTCCTCGGGAGCCTCTGCCTCTTCCTTGTCCGGTGGCGAATCAACCTCCTCTCGGTCGGTGAAGAGGAAGCTCAGGCACTCGGACTGGACACGAAGAGGATGACCATAGCGATCATCGTCGCCTCAACGATCGTCACCGCTTCCGCGGTCTGTATCAGCGGGATCATCGGCTGGGTTGGTCTCGTCGTCCCCCACATCGGGAGGATGCTCGTCGGTCCCGATTTCCGGAAACTCATCCCCGCATCGGCCGTCCTCGGTGCATCGTTTCTCCTCGTCGTCGATGATATCGCAAGGACCCTGACCGCAGTCGAGATCCCTCTCGGCATACTGACGGCACTCATCGGCGCGCCGTTCTTTGCATACCTCCTCGCGCAAAAGAAGGTCGGGTGGACATGATCCTGAACGTTGAAGGCGCATCGTTCTCGTACGACGGCGTCACAAAACAGTTTGAAGACATCTCCTTCTCCCTCGGGAGAGGGGAGGTGCTCTCCCTTCTCGGGAGGAACGGTACGGGAAAATCCACACTGATCAAGTGCATCCTGAACGTTCTCACTCCCCGGTGCGGGAAGATTGAGATCAACGGCCGCCGGATCACCGGGATGCGGCCCGACGAGATTGCGCGTGAGGTCGGTTACGTCCCCCAGATCCACCACGCCGCATTTCCGTTCACTGCGTTTGATTTCGCCCTCATGGGACGAGCGCCCCACATCGCAATCTTCTCGGTACCGGACGAAATTGACTGCGAAAAGGTGGAAGAGGCGTTTACGCGGATCGGGATATCGCATCTACGGGACAAGTGCATCTCCGAGATGTCGGGCGGGGAGTCGCAGATGGTTATGATTGCCCGCGCCCTCGCCCAGGAGCCGTCGGTGCTCATCCTCGACGAACCGACATCGCATCTTGATATCGGCAACCAGATGAAGGTGATCACGACGATCGATCAGCTCGCCGCCGACGGGATCGCCATACTGATGAGCACCCACTTCCCCGACCATGGGTTCATGATCTCTCACTCGGTCGCCATCCTCGAGGACGGCAGGCTGATCGCAAAAGGGCCGGCCGAGGACGTCATCACGAGAGAGAACCTCCTCGAAGCCTACGGTGTCGACATCTGCGTCCGCTATATCGAGGAGGCAAATAGGATGGTCTGCATCCCTGTACTCCCGTACACCTGTCACGGCAGGGAGAGGGCATAATGCCGCAAGAACGGCTCGCTCCCTACGGACGATAGAACGACCGATTTCCTGTGATCGCACCTGCATCCGCACCATAAAACGTCCGGTAGAACCGGTCCTGCTCTGCAGCAAGGTCGAAAGCGGCGTGTTCCGGGTGAAGGACGCCTGCAATGGCGGATAGGCCGAGCACCCAGCGGGGGTTGCCGAAGTCCCAGCCCGGCGGCATGGTGTAGACCCGGCCGTTCTCGACAGCGTCGGCAGAGAGCCCCATCCTCCGGCACGCCGCGATGTAGTCGGAGGCCGGCGCCGAGAGGAACCCGGATATGAAGATATACTCGGGGTTGAACGCGGCGAATTCTTCAGGTGTTATGTTGACACCCGGTTTACCTGCCCGGGCGATCCCGCGGTTGACGGGATCGCCGCCGGCCGCCTCCACGAGATCCATCTCGAACCGGTCGGCGTTCAGGGCAAAGAGCGGCGTCCCCATCGAGTAGTAGACCCGGGGCCGGCGGCAGCCCTCGACCGCCGACGAGACCACCACTACCCGGTCGCTGATGTAATCGGCAAGCCTTTCCGCCGCCCCGGTGCATCCGGCCCGCTCACCGAGGTCATGGACAAGGTCGAGGTAGCCGTTTATTGTCTGGATCTTCCCGTGGAGGTCCCGGATGTAGTCGTCCCGGATGACTCCCGCCCAGATTTGGGCGAGGTCGGCGTCGGACTCCACACCGAGGCAGACCAGAACCGCGTGAACCATCTCAAGCGCCCGGGTGAACCGGTATCCGCCCATCATCCCTGGCTCGGCGTACGGCGTCTCCCCGATGCTCCCGACAATGGGGAGCGAGAACCCGCAGGAACACCGGAGATCCGGCGGTATTGCGATCGTCCGCGCCCCCATAGGCCCGAAAAACTCACGCCGGACGACCCTCTCCCCACAGGACGGGCAGACCGTATCGAGGTACCCGGTTCCAGGGGAGTTGAAGAGGTAGACATACCGGAGAATCCGCCGCAGATCATCGCAGATCTGTTCCGATTCAGAGATCGTCGGCTCCAGTTCCGGCGGTTCGTCGCCGAAGGGGATGAAACGCATGACGTGGAACGGGATCTCGGGAGAGATCTCCGCAACCCGGATGGCCGCAGCCTGGATCTCGTCGTCACCGCCCTTTGCATGTATACAGGAGACCTCGACGTGGACGCCGGCCTCGTGAAGGGCTTTCACCGTCCGGAAGGTCGGTTTCGCTGAGATCGCACCGCACGCACGGTAGCGTGAATCGGATGCCCCTTTCAGCCCGATGTTGACGAAGTCGACGGCGGACGCGAGGTCATGGAGAGACTCTTCCGTGTAATAGCCGTTCGTTGCGCACCCGACGAGGAGACCAGCATCGTGTGCCGCCCGGGCCGCCCGGAGGAAGGTCTGATGCATGGCGGTCGGATCGTTGAGGCAGAACGCTATCCCCCGGCACCCCTCTTCAAGGGCGCGTTGCACCAGGGTATCGGGCGGGATATGCCTGAGGGCCCCCGAGACCGCATCCGCGTGGAGGGCGATCGTCTCGGATATGCACCCTCCACAGGAGAAGGTGCACCCGATACCGCTCGCCTGCAAAAACGTCCCGCGGGGGTGGTAATGACAGATCGGCATCGTCTCGATCGCTATCGGCATGACCGCGATGTAGTGGTCGGGAAACCGTTCGACGATCGCTCCGCCCTCATTTGTGTACATCCTGCACCGCCCGATGCCGCCGGGCGGGATGGTGCAACGGTTCTCGCAGATGGAGCAGCGCAGACTCATCGCTCTTTCTCCATCATAACCCAGAACCCCGAATCGTCGCTGATGACCCGGTGAGGGAGGCCGAGTTCCGCGAGGATCCCGACGACCCGCTTCTGGTTCTCCGGGCCGAGGTTCTTGTCCCGGAAGTCCTTCCAATCAGGGTTTTCCTTCGTCATCGCGACCAGAACTGCGTCCCGGAGTTCGGCGGTCCCAAACCCGCCCCCGATGTATGTCTTCCCGCCGGGCGCAAGGATCCGGTAGACCTCGGAGAACGCCCGGGCGATGTCTTCCCAGAAGAAGATCGACCCGCGGCTGACCGCGAGGTCGATAGATCCCGCAGGGAGCGGGATGGCGTGGACATCACCCGGGAGAAGCTCGACGCGACCGGAGAGGCCGGCGTCCCGGATGTTTTCTTCGGCGATCTCGAGCATATCGGGAGACGAATCGAGGAGCGTAACGGAGAGGTCGCTTGTCCGCGCAAGCGCTATCCCGAGCGACCCGGGGCCGCTGCCGAGATCAAGGCACCGACCACGGGATATCCCGCATCGTTCGACTATCTGCTCCGCGATCACCGGATAGACCGGTGCAAAGACAGTTCTGGCGATCCGGTTCATACTCTTCGATCCGTCCCGATCGAACCCACCTGGCGTGTATTTCATCTTCTCACCCTCAAGAATTCAGGATCTGGTGAATCTGGTCGTCAGAGAGCGATACGTGGAGGAAGATCTCGTGATACTCCCGGACGAGGTTCACAAGATCCATCTCCTGGAAGAGATCGGGGTAGAGGACTTTCGCGGTCCACGGGATCCCTATGATCCGGTTGATGCCCGGCGGGCGGTCGAACCAGCAGAATGCAGTCCGCGGGGTGAGGTAGACCCGGCCGGTCTTCACGGCAGTGATCTCCTGCCAGAGCGGGTCGGTCTGGATTGCAGCGTAAAACTCCGGGCTCTCGACCAGAATGA
>JAAZGM010000042.1 GCA_012511245.1 Methanomicrobiales archaeon
GAGTTCATTCTTGCTGCAAAAAATCAGGTTCCCGAGAGAACAGCCTCTGAAGCGGCAGATCTCCTCTTCCACCTGCTGGTGGCGCTCCAGGCATCCGGCACCGACGTCGGCGACGTGCTCGACGAGCTTGCGGCACGCCGGAAGTGATCAGAGGTACTCCTTCAGGTCGACCATCCTCGGGAGGTCGTCCTTCTTCACCGCCGCCGTCTCCACAACCGTATTCTCGATCATGATCGGCGCCCGGTAGCGCAGAGCGATGGCTATCCCGTCGCTCGGCCGGCAATCCATGATCTCGGTCCGTGACCCCTGCCGGAGGAGGAGTTTGGCGTAGAAGACTCCCTCCTCCAGAGAATCGATATGCAGGGCATCAAGGGTGATCTCAAAGTTCCGAAACACCTCAATGATGAGGTCGTGGGTGATGGGGCGAGGGAGCATCTCGCTGTTGAGCGCGTTGCTGATCGAGATCGCCTCCCAGAGTCCGACGTAGATGGGTATCGTGCTGTCTCTTCCAGCATCCAGGATGACGGTTGGTGCCGCCCCCATCTCACTCACCGACATGAACACACCCTGCACCCTGCAACTTTGAGCCGTCATGTGATCACCTGACATCAGTCTCCTGATGTTTAAACTTTGGGGTTAATCACCGCTGTTTTTTGGCACGGGCAAGATACTCACGCCGGACAATAATGACGCTGGAGAGGATGCCGAGGAAGATGTTGAGGTAGTATAAGATCAGCCGCCAGAGGAGGACAAAGACGCCTACGATGGCCGAGGGGACGAAAAGGCTGTAGAGCGATGTAGCGGCGATCTCTGCGATACCCGATCCGCCTGGGGTGAGCGGGATCATCATGATGATGGCGATGATGATCTGGACGACGAACGACTCGACAAGGTAAGCAGGCTGCCCGAGACCCATGAGGATCAGTGACGCGATGATGAACTCCGAGAGCCAGAAGAGCAGGGTGAAGAGCATCCCCCACACAAGGCCGCTCTTACCATGGTTCACGAACTTGACGAGCCCCTGGTTGAAGTTGTCCACCTCGCGGTCGATCGTCTCAAGCAGGTTCTCGAGCCGCTTTAAGCGCCAGCGGCGGTCGATCCATCGTGATATCCACTTGAGCGCCCGTTTGAGGTGATCGGGGTTCTTGACGGAGTAGACGAAGACCAGCACGAAGAGCGTGACGAAGATCCAGGCGGCATACATCATGGCGCTCAGCCCGCTGAATCCCGAGGCGAGGCTGCGCCAGTAACTGCCGAGGAAGAGCATGGCAAATGCCCCGAGCGCTCCAAGAACGATCCCATCAAGGATCCGCTCCATGATGACGACGGCGGTGGCATCCCCGACCGGAACGCCCGCCCGGTAGAGTTCATGAATCCTGACCGGTTCGCCGCCTGCCTGTGAGGGAGTTACCGCTGCAACGAGCATGTTCGCGAGCACCAGGTTCAGGCAGTGCGTGAGGTGCACCCGATACCCGAGCGACGCCGACATCTTCTGGATACGGAGCGCCCAGAACCCGAGCGATAAGATATGGAAGAGAACGGCGAGGAAGAGGTAGACCGGGTTTGCCTGGCTGAGGTGCTCGATCGTCGACTCATCGACGGTGAAGTAGAGAACTCCTACCATGACAAGTGCGCTGAAACTGAGCGAGATGAACAGCCATTTCCACTGAGACTTCTTCATATCCTCCGCTCCCCGGTACAGAGGCGGGCTCTATGCGGGCCCACCCACCTCGCCGCTGCTATCCATCCGCGCAGTTTCGGCGGAATTTCAGGCGAACACACAAGAAATACCCGAAATTTGCTTAATATGGTATTGCACACCTACTATTTAACGATGATTTTTTTCTGTTCTGTAAAAGGGTATAACGATAATCATTTGGGGAACGGTGGCCTGTCCTGAGTTTTTTTTCCGGAATACCCTGTACCGGCTAAATTTCATGGGATGATCATGATCCGGTATACAGGCGACTGCCCGCCAGCCGTTACGCTACCCGGCTGGTACCCTCCCGCATAGGGTAAAACATAGCGCCCGGGCAACTGTTTCCTGTTCAGGGCGATATCTTCGGCCGCTCCTAAACGGTGAAGAGGCCGCGATCCCCGGTTATCCTGAAGAGGCCTGCACGGATCCCGGCATCGAGCCAGGCATACCCGTAACTGAGACGGGCAAGGGCGGCGGCATGATCGCCTGCCGTGAGGTGTTTTACGCCATCTGCATACCAGGAACGCGCCGCCGAACAGAACTCTTCCGCCCCCCCATAAAGCGGGCTTGCCTCGTCCGCCGCCGTCCCGACCCCTCCGAGGGCTGCACCGAGCATCCGCCGATAGCGATGCGTCTTCTCATCCAGGCGAATGTTTTGCTGCTCTGGTATGATTGCATCCACCGCCTCCGGCGAATGGGCGATAGCAGGCTCAAGCAGCCCGAGGCGCGAGCCCGCATCAAGCCACCCGAGTCCGTAGGCAAACGCGGCGAGGGCATTCACATGGTCGCCCGCCCGGAGGAACGCGAACCCGTCACTGTGGTAGGCCGCCGCCATATCGAGCACCTCCCCGGCAACCCGGTAGAGGAGGGTGGCCTCCGGGACGGCGATCCGGGTGAGGGAGAGCGCTTCTCCGTAGAGAACACCATAATCGTCAAGGTTCATAAGCCGGCGAAGGTCTCCAGGTACTCGCGCTCCATCGGGTGGAGATCCGCGGGCACGGCGAGGATATGGAGTGGAGGCCCGAAATCCACCTCTTTGAGGACGGCACCGGTTCCGGCGCGAACCACCGGGCGCTCCGACCCCGCCCGGGCAACCCCCACGTAGAGTGCAGGCGGTTCGATGCCGCGTTTCTGTGCCATCTCTTCAAGAACAGCGATCGCCTCCGGGATGCGCATATAGCGATCGTTCTGGATATCGAGATAGACGAGCGTATGCAGGTTGAGTGCAAGGTTCTCGGCAACCGTCTCGATCGGGGTCGTCGGGAACCAGCCCTTAGCGGGGAACGGCACCGAACAGGACTTCC
>JAAZGM010000286.1 GCA_012511245.1 Methanomicrobiales archaeon
AGGAGCGACTCGGTGTCCATGTCGTCCTCATCGGTGACCTCTGCAACCAGTGTCCGGGCGGCATCGGGTGCACCGGAGAATCCCGTGAGGTAGGGGTCGATGGCGAGCGCAAACTGCTCGACGAGTCCCCTTCCCGGGAGGCGGAGGCCACGACGCGGTGTTATAAACCCGTTCGCGATGCCTTCGTTCACGATCTCCCTGTTCGGCCCTTCGATCGCCTGAGCGTCCCCGATGATCCCGAGGAGCGCAAGCCCCGCGAGATCCCGGTTGTCACCCATGCGCTGGGCAACGATGTAGGCCGCGCCGGCCGCCGAGAGATCCCGGTCGCCGTCGATCCCGGCGAGGTGCGGGTTGACATGGTAATCCCCCTCAAAGCGGGGCAGGTGGTGATCCACCACCATGACGTCGCTCGGGAGGTCTGTGAGTGCTGATCCGAAGTCGCAGAGAAGCACGCTGCCGTCGTCCGGGAGATCGGCCGTGGTGATGCCCGGGCGTATCCTCAGCCGGAACCGTCCGCCTTCGCGGAACATGGCGTGGCAGAGGATGGATGCGGCGGCTATGCCGTCAGCATCGTGGTGCGCCAGCACCTCCACGAACTCCTGCTCGAGCAGGCGATCGGCCAGGCGTGCAGCAGCGGCGTCAAGCGACATGGATCATCAGCGGGTGAGCAGGATCTCTGCGGTCTCCGGTTTGTAGGTCCAGCCTTTCGGCATCCGTCCAGACTTGACGTAATACTTGACCAGTCTGCGCACCTTGGACTCGGTGATCTGCAGCTGGCGCATATTGTGCACGTCTTTCTTGTTCTCCGCGAGGTGTTTCCGGATCCCGAGCGCTTTCTGCATCAGGTTCCTGAGATCTTCGGGGATCTCGGATTCAAGTCCCTTCTCACGGAGGATCTCGGTTATCCGCTTGCCGGTGGCGAGCTTGACGTCGGGTACGGCGTACCGATCCCGCAGTGCAAGGCCGATCTGGCTGGTTGACATACCGTCTTTACGGAGATCGACGATGATCTTCTCGATCTCTGCTGTATCCGTATTGGACCACTCAGGCGCCTCCTTCCGGTAAGGACGGACGGAACCACTGGTTCCGCGGCGCCGAGCGTACATTCTTGCCATTCATGCACCTCCTTAGATACACTATGTTAAGTCCAGAAAAGAGTCCTTTAACTGACTAGTTTCTGTAATCCCGAGCCCTTGCGGGCAGTGCTTCCGGGAGCACGTCGGACTTACCATAGCCAGCACGTGATTGTGCTGCATCATATTCACCGGGAGAATTCTTAAGGATATCGGAGATGTCCCGCCCTGGAGCAGAGCCTGCAGGATCGCATCCCTCCTGATTCGATGATGTTCATCCGGTCTGGACCCCGATCCCTCTCACATCCTGCCTCTCTTGTTTTGAGGCTGCCGTCCCGGTGCCCGGATACAACCGCTCGCTCGTACTGCATACCCATGATATTTCCGGAGATCCAGGAATAGATCCACTATACCTTAAAACCCTGATCCGGTGTTTTTTCGATAGGGAATAGCTTAAGAACGTTTATTATATCCACGGTAGCATCTGTTCTATGCAAGGAGGATCCCCGGGTTCTCGTCCCCCTCGTGCGCTCACAAAAAAGCGTCTTTTTGATCTCAGCATCATCATCTCTGCTCTGGCTGCTCTGGGTATCGCACTGTACTGTTTCTCCATCGGTTTCTTCATCATTGTTCCGCACCTCTTCTACATCCCGATTATTCTTGTGGCCTACCAGTATCCGAAGCGGGCCGTTGCGTTTGTCGGCGTACTTGCCGCCGGCTACTTTGCGGAGGTGTTGCTCTTCTCCCCGGGCAATGGGGTAGAGATCGCAAACGCCCTGTTACGCATCATGGTGTTCTTCATCGTTGCGATCGTCATATCGAATCTCTCCAGCCGCCTGCAGGTTCGCGAGAGCCGGTACCGGGGGATCTTTGAGACATCGGGTGCGGGTATCTTCCTCTTCTCGCCCCGGACCGGAGAGATCGAGGAGATGAACCAGCAATGCGCCGCGATGCTCGGGTACCCGGAAGATGAGGCCCTGTCGCTCGAAGTGCCCAGGATCTGGCCCGGGTATACCGGGCTCACCGGCGCCCTTGAGGCGGGCAGGCTTGAGGGCCTGGACTGCAACCTCGTCGCCAGGGACGGGACACCATCCGCAGTGCTCCTCTCGGCAAGCCTTCTCCCCGATCAGCAGGAGGGCTGCGTGGTGGTCACCGGAACGGCGGAACTGAAGCGGATGGAGAACCACCTCCGCCGTTCGGAGGAGACGCTCAGGGTCATCCTCGACACCACCGATGTTGGGCTCCTTCTGACCGATCCGGGCAGGGTGATCGTGGATGTGAATGCGGCCGCGATTCGGTTTTTCGGCGGGACAGGCCGGGAGGATCTGATCGGGCTGAACCCGTATGATCTGGTTGCCGAGAGGGACCGGGAGGCCTGGGCGGCCTACCGGGAACGCGCCCTGAACGGGGAGGCGCATGTCTCTGGAGAGTGCACGCTCCACAGGCTCGACGGCACCGAATGGCCTGCTGAGATCACGATAACTCACTTCGCACAGGGCGGAGCTGCCCCGGGACGGCTGGTTGTCTCACTCCGGGATATCACCGAACGACGCCGGGCGGAGAAGGAGATGCGGGAGGAGATCCGGCGCCTCTTCATCACGAACGAAGTTATAGCCGCGGCCACCGCGTCCCATCGCCTTGACGATCTCCTTCCGGCCGCACTGGCAAAGACCCTGGCGTTGCTGGATCTCGATATCGGTGCGGTGCACCTGTTGTACCCGGGAGAGGATCATGCGCGCCTGCGCGCTTCGGTGGGTGCAGATAACTTCAAGTTCAGCGTACGGCGGGATGAACTACCCTACCGGCATGTGCTCACTGACGGTGAGGCCCGGTTCGTCGACCGGTTCCACGAGAGTTACCAGGAGTATGACAATCCCGCCATCCGATCGTTTGCAGTAGTCCCCATTCCGGGCGACAATGGGCCGGTGGGATGCATCATGGCCGCGAACAGGATGCGGGAGACGATCCCGGAGAACGAACGCCTGATCCTCACGGCGATCGGCGAGGGACTTGGGAACGCGGTCGTGAAGGGGATGCTCCACGAGGATCTCGAGGCAGCACTCGCGTCCGCCAACCGTTACCTTGATGAGGCGAACTCTGCGACCGAGACAGCCAACCTCTATGTGGACATCCTCATGCACGACATCAACAACGCGAACGCCGCGGCGATGGGCTACCTGCAGATGGCCCTTGAGTCAGAAGGCGATCCGCCTCGCGCTTTCGTCAGGAAGTCGTTTGCTGCTATCTACCAGAGCAGCGACATCATCAGGAACGTCAGCACGATCCGGAGGTTGAAGGATGAACCTGCCGCGCTCCGCCCGGTGCAGATTGAGCCTGTGATCCGGGGGATGTGCAGTTACTTCGTCGATACCAGCATCACCTGGGAAGGGCCGGATGTAACGGTTCTTGCCGACGACCTCCTCGATGAGATCTTCTCGAACCTGATCGGCAACTCCGTCAAGTTCGGAGGGCCTGATGTGCGGGTCACTATCGGTGTTCTGGAGGAGGGGGATACGGTATCGGTGACGGTTGCCGATACCGGCCCCGGGATCCCTGATGACCTCAAATCGCGGATATTCGAGCGCAAAGAGCGCGGAGTGACGAAGAAGAGCGGGAAGGGGCTCGGCCTCTACATCGTCAGGATGCTTGCGGAGCGCTATGGGGGGAGCGTCCGGGCGGGGGATCGCGTCCCGGGCCATCCCCGGGAGGGGGCGGTCATAACGCTCACCCTGCCCCGTTACCACCCGGATATGGGTGCGGGTGAGGCGAATGATTAATCTCCTCCCGGGTCAACATGTAATGGTACCGATGCGATAGTAGTCTAGCGGTAGGACAGGGGCTTCCCAAGCCTCTAGCCCGGGTTCGATTCCCGGCTATCGCATGCCGTTTTTCTCCCGGTTGGGCGACGTTCTTATCTGTCGATGGTAATCTCAAACCGGCAGTGATCAAACCCCATCGAGTAGCACCGGGTCTCGACCACTTCTACCGGGCGGTTGTAGTGTCGGGAGAAGAGCGCCCGGAGGATGCCCGAGTCGAACGCACACGCAGGCTTCCCCGTCACCGGCAGGTCGATGCATTCGAAGCAGTCGTAGACGAGGAGGACGAGCGGCTCCGTCCCGGCGATCTCGATCTTTCCCAGGCGGTGCTCCTCCCAGAACCGGGCGATATTCACGCAGAACGTTCCCGTATCTGAGTCGGCAACCGCCAAATAGAGTTCTTCGCCCAGCCATTCCCCGGACCGGGTGAGGAGCGGGTCGAGGAGGACGCCCTCCTGCATGAGTGCCACCCGGATCGTCCGGAGCGCGAGGCGATAGAATGCAAAGGGGTCACCGGACCCGGGTCGATACATCCCGGCATAGGCGGCAAGGTCGTCGGCCACCCGCTCCTCGGGCGATACGCTTGCGACGAGGTCGCCGGTGAGGGAGAAGATCTTTCTCCGTGAGTCCTCCGGGTCGGGCCGTGACTCGATCAAGTTCACTGCCGTGAGATCCTGGAGGTGCACCGAGATCGTTGACTTGGCCCGTCCTGCAAGTACGACGAGTTCCTCGAAGGTATGATCGCGCTCCCTGAGTGCGGCGAGGATCGTACGCCGTACCGGGCTCCCGACCGCCTGTGTCCCACCCGGTGTTGAGTAGAGATCTATCTCGCGGCCAGGTCTCGGCCTGCCGGCCACCCCCTGTTCCATGGGTACACATCGAAAGGATGATATATCAATTGTTCGGATATGGTAGAATGTTCGTATCGTATCGAACGAGATGTGATGATAATGATGGCTACGGAACTTGCCCCCGGCGTCCACTGGGTCGGGGCTATCGACTGGAATCTCCGGGAGTACCATGGCTACACTCTCCCCGGAACGACCTACAACGCCTACCTCGTCCGGGGCGAGAAGACGGCGCTCATCGACGGCGCCTACCACGGGTTCGAGAGAGAGGTTCTCGGCCGCATCGGATCCGTCTGCGACCCTGGCACGATCGACTACATCGTCGTGAACCACATCGAGATGGATCACTCCGGCACTCTGCCCGCGTTCGTGAGGAAGATGCCCGATGTCCCGATCTACTGCACGGAGCGGGCGAAGGCTGGCCTTGCCCGCCACTACGACATCAGCGGCTGGAAGATCAAGGTCGTAAAGACCGGCGACACCCTTGACCTCGGGGGAAAGACGCTCACCTTCCTTGAGGCGCCGATGCTCCACTGGCCTGACTCGATGTTCACCTACCTTGCTGAGGACGCTATCCTCTTCCCGAACGACGCTTTCGGGCAGCATATTGCAAGCGCCGCCCGGTTCGACGATCAGCTCGGGAAGGATGCAGCGCTTGCCCACGCGCAGAAGTTCTTTGCGAACCTGATCACCCCTCTCGCCCCGAAGGTCTTAAAGAAACTCGACGAGGTCGGGAGACTCGGAATCGTTATCAGGATGATCGCGCCGAGCCAAGGCATCATGTGGCGGTCCTGCGCCGGGGATATCCTCAAGGCCTACACCGACTGGAGCCGGGGCGTATCGAAGAACAAGGTCACAATCGTCTACGACACCATGCACGGCTCGACCTCGATGCTGGCCTCTGCGATCGCCGAGGGAGTCATGGCTGAAGGCGCCGACGTCCGGGTCTGCCTCCTCCGGGACGGTCGCTACGAAGGAACACACAGGAGCGACGTCGTCACGGAGGTGCTC
>JAAZGM010000287.1 GCA_012511245.1 Methanomicrobiales archaeon
CAGCATATAACTGATAAGTGATTTCAGAGGATCCGACTGAATTGCGTTGAGCAACAGCCTGTATTCATGACGAGACAATCATGCAGTGAGTGTGCTTCCACTGTCAGTTGTTTCATAGAGCACTACCACATTTTGAAGCGGCCGAAACCCGGGCAAATCGTCCGGCTGGTGAAACACCAGGTTGAGAAATACCTGTTATTTTGCGGGTGAAACGAGCTGGCAACCGCTCAGACCGGGTGTACCGCCGCATCTCGTTCGGCCGTCGTGATCTCCTGCAGGAGGCCAGCAGAGAGATCGGCAATCGGGTAGTACCCGCCGCCGGCGTGTTCCGCGACGACTCTGCAGTAGCCCAGCCGGAACTCCAGAAAAGAGCTCCCCGCCTCCTCTGTATCGATGACCACCATCCGGATGCCGTGCGATCGGATATCATCTGCTACGCTGAGAATCTCGTTGCGTACATCTCCTGATATAGGAACGTTCGCCCGCCCGTCTGAGATGACGACCATCATCGGGATCACCTCACCGTTCTTCTGCCGCTCCTGCAGGAGAACCTCCATACCTTTCATCAGCCCGGCGCAAAACGGTGTCTTCCCGCCGGTGGGGAGGTCTTCCAGTTGCTTCTGCGCGAGATCGACACTTGAACAGAGCGGGAGGAGTATCTCGGCGCCACTTCCCCGAAAAGCCACAAGGCCGATACGGTCACGGTGTCGGTAAGAGTCCAGCAGCATCGAGAGGACCGCGCCTTTGGCCGATTCCATTCTCTTTGCAGCCCCCATCGAACCGCTGGCGTCGACCACGAAGACGCACGCAACTGAGACCTTTCCCACCCGGACCCGCTCGCGGAGATCTTCGTTGCGGACGGCGACCGCCATACCCTTCCGGTCACGCACCGACTGATGCGGAGCGGCGGCCCGAAGCGTGGCATCGAGTGCGATGTCGGCGGTTCCAGTGGGATACCGTGCAGAAACATATCTTCCAACGTTATCCGCTGAGAACGTCTCGAGTCGCCTGCCGGATGATCTCAGCCGTTCAAGAGTATCCCGTCGCTCCAGCAGGCTCATTTTTTCGACATCAACCGGATTTCCGACCTGGAAAACGGTTTCATGCGCGGCGCTCCCGCCGGAGGGGGGTGGTGTTCCGTCGTGTCCGTCGGAGCGCTGATCGCTGGTCGTGCCACCCTCATCGTCCTGTCGGGGGTGGTCATGCTCGCTCCCGGCGCCTTTCAGTGCTTCATCGAGCTGTTCTGGATCGATCTTCGGTTCTTCGAACGGTTTCCGACGCATCCGGTGCGGGAGTGCGAGTTCCATGGCTTCA
Organism: Methanomicrobiales archaeon; assembly: GCA_012511245.1. Lineage (GTDB taxonomy): Archaea > Halobacteriota > Methanomicrobia > Methanomicrobiales > Methanoculleaceae > Methanoculleus. The sequence continues at coordinate 1,315 of JAAZGM010000287.1, forward strand.
CGAATGTCGTCGTGCGTGACTGCAGTCCTTCCACCGAAAGCAGCGATCGTCTTTGCCGTGCGGATGACGGCGATGTCGGCGCGATGTGTCCGGATCCCAAGCCGAATACAGGTCTTTGCCACCGAGTTCAGGAGGGCGTCGTCGACCGTGACAGAGGGGAGCAGAGCCCGTGCATCTACGATCTTCCTGCGCAGTTTCTCCTGTCTCGCCCTATGTTCCTGCCTGTAACCTTCCGGATTGCATTCAAATGCCTCTGCGGTCCTGACGACCGCCACACGCTGGGCAGGGTCATCGATCCCCTCCACGGTCACCTGCAGCCCGAACCGGTCGAGCAATTGCGGCCGCAGTTCTCCCTCTTCCGGGTTCATGGTGCCGATCAGGATGAACCGGGCCGGGTGGGAGAACGATATCCCCTCCCGTTCGACCACGTTGACACCCATCGCAGCGGCATCCAGGAGCACGTCGGCAACATGGTCGTCGAGCAGGTTGACCTCGTCGATGTAGAGGATACCATGGTTGACCGCGGCGAGGATGCCCGGATCGATGGTTACCTTCCCCTCCCGGATCGCCCGCTCCACGTCGACGGTGCCCACCACCCGATCTTCGGTCACTCCGAGCGGAAGATCGATGACGCGGACACGGCGCCGTTCTATGTCCAGGTCATTGCCGGTGGCCTTTTTCCCAGTACAGGCGCTGCACATCTCGCCGTTGGGATCACAGTTATATGGACAGTCTCGGACCACGTCGATCTCGGGGAGCACGTCGGCGAGCGCCCTCACCGCGGTGGACTTAGCAGTTCCTTTTTCGCCGCGGATGAGGACACCGCCTATACCCGGGTTGATGGCATTGAGAACGAGTGCACGTTTCATCGTCTCCTGGCCGACAATGGCGGTGAACGGGAGGACATTCTTCCGTGCCGAATATGACATATTTAAGAATATGGCGTAATTAGTGTTAAAGAATTTCGGTTTGATAACAAAATATGAGCACACCGGGGCGAGGGCGGCCCTGCCCCCGCCCGGATTCATGTGGTCTCAGAACTCTTCCGCGATGCCGTAGCCGTATGACCGTAGTATCTGGCTCCCTCTCTGTTCCGGGTATGCGGCAAGCACAAGCCCACGCGACTCCAGAAACTCCTCGGCAGCGATGAGAGAGATGGCCTGGATCTGCTCGTCTTCGCCGGACTCCATCGACCAGGTGTGGATGTAGTAGATGTCCGGCAACCCCTCCTCTTCATGCAGATAGAGATCCTTTCCGCGCCCGAACGCCCCGCCTGCGTCACCGCCCCGCGGCGCGAGGTAGAGCCAGGCGTCACGGTCGGTGTCGAGGAGGATCTCACCTTTTTCAGATTGAATGCTTTTCTTCATGGTCAGTCACCTCTGCCCCGCCGGTCGTGCAGGGCAGTTCGGCAGGCGATGACGATACAGACCGGGAGCCTGGTGAGGTAGCCATGGCTTTTCGGCGATCCTGCCGTCACCCGCCGGAGAGAGATAGAACGACGAGTATTATATATTTTATCATTCTTAAGATCAAGTAGTATTATATTATAAATAAGTAGCATTAATTCGCCCAACGACGTCACCGTCCCTGTCTTTCACCGTCCGACCGAACCCTTCATGCCGGATAGCGCCCCGAGAACCGACTGATACACGGAAAAACGGATTTATCGAACTCTTTCTCTGCCTGCTCTCGGAGATGGCAATTCCCGGGCGCAACAGTCCACCGGGTTTCGCCATGCCAGCCCCGCAGGGTGGGGGTAGTGAGAGGGGCAGAGTATTGTGCGCTAGAGGGGGGCATCAAACCGGAGATGTGCACAATTTGACGATCTTAGAGAATAACCTCGATGGACAAACGTTAAGCAAGATCAAAATAATCATAGGGATCGTTAATAATACACGATTAAGTGTTACGAAATTTCAAGTGACATGATATCCCCTTTGCATAAAAACGCCTCTTTCCAGACAAAATCATTTTCCCAACAGTTGAGCCTTCTTCTCATCTCACCCGATCGATTTTTTGCAGAACATTTGACCAGGCACATCGACCTGAAGATTCCGTCCCTGATCGTTTACGCCGTATTCCTGGTTGAGATCACCGGTAATTACGATACAATCACCACGTACACCAGAACGCTGGAGCTCACCGACCCGTCCGCGCACCCAATCGTATACGTGGGGCCTGTTTGCAACGGCTCTCTCACCGTTCCTGGTATGGGTATCTTACTCGGCAGTCTTCCACGGGGTATCATACCTGTACAAAGGCCGGGGCATGTTTCTCCGGACGCTGACCAATGTAGGATACGGGTGCGTGCCCCTGATCATCGGGGGCCTCCTCCATCTGGCCCTCTTCCAGATCATCTCCCTGCCGGTGCAGGACCATTTCATTCCGGCTCGTGTGGCGGCATATGCAACCGCCGTAGCACTGGTCAATGCAGGAGTTGCGATTGTTGTTCTCCTCTGGTGCGGGTTCCTCTGGACCTCAGGCATGCGGCACGCACGAAGCCTTTCTGCTCATCAGGCGCTGGTGACGGTCTTCGTTCCCGTGGGGCTGACGATCGGTGCGAAGATCGTCTTGCTCCTGTAGAAACTGATGTCAGTATCCAAATCATATGGAGTATTGTGAATATGACAAGATCCGGTATGACCCCTAAGACGATATGCATCGTCCTGCTGCTGATCGCGTGCATTCCTCCGGCAGCAGCCGTATCCGTTGTTCAACTGACAAACGATTCGGCATTCAATGCGTATCCCTTCTGGTCGCCGGACGGTGCCGGGATCGCCTACGTCTCATCCGACGGAGTCCATGCCGATATCCGGGTGATGGAGCGTGACGGCCAGAACCAGATACCGGTGACGGACGACCGTTCGTGGAATCTCTTCACCGAGTTCGATCCCTGGTCGCCGGACGGGAAGAAACTCCTCTTCCTGTCCGGCGACGAAGGAGGTCTCAACCTCTGGACGATGAACCCGGACGGGACCGGGAAGGTGCGCCTGACCGAAGGCAGCCGTATCCTCCCCTTTCCGGGGCTTTCCGGCTACGGGGCGGACTGGAGCGCCGACGGGAAGCGGATCGTCTATACCACCTGCCTCTTCGACAATTCGGCGATATGGGAGGCCTTCGTGACCACCGCCGCGAACGGGTCGCCTGCGGTGAACCTCTCGGATATCCGGAAAGATGCCGACATCTGGATCATGGATGCAGACGGCAGGAACAAGAAGCAGCTGACGACCAATGGAGATGCGCTTCTACCCCTGTGGCAGCCGCACGGGGGCAGGATCGCATACCTCTCGGATACCTCCGGGAAGAGCGAGATCTGGATCATGCAGAGCGACGGTGCGGGCAAGAGACAGATGACGTTCAGCGAAGGGAATGTATCGTGGTATTCCTGGTCCCCGGACGGGGATAGGATCGCCTACGTCGTCGCGGCACCACCTGGAAGACAGCCGGAGTTCTCTCTCTGGGTTATCAAGAGCGACGGATCGGGCTCGGGACAATTGACGACCGGAAACTGGGACACATCCCCAGTCTGGTCGCCGGACGGGGGCCGGATTGCCTTTCGGTCGGAGTCGAGAGACCAGAAACTCTGGGTGATTGAGAGCGACGGCTCCGGCCTCGCACCCCTCGATCCTGACAATCCGACGTATATGATGCAGCAGTGGTCTCCCGACGGCAGGACGATCCTCGTGAGCGATGGAAACAACCTGCATGTAATCCCGCTCGAAGACCCAGAGGTACCCGCATCGCCGGGATTTGCGGTAGTTTCTGCAGTGGGTGCGCTGTTCCTCACGGCATGTCTGCTCAGGCTGAAAAAGCAGGAATGAGGGGAAAACGGGATGGGGCGCATGATGGAGCGCAATGGGGTAGCGGGGATCGCCTTCACGTCGCTCACTCCTTCTTCCGTGCTTCCCGTAGCGCCTCCATGGTCACCACGCGGACGGCGCCGCCCTGGACGCCGCCGCCGGCATCGTCCATCCCATCCTCGATCCAGCCCTCGATCTCCAGGTAGGCTGCCCGCAGCCCCTCGAGGACGTCCGGGTCGGCGTCCCAGAGGCCGCGCCCGTGCGCTTCAAGCAGCCGCCTCCCGATCTCCTCCAGCGCCCAGGGGTTCTCGTCCTCAAAGAACTGCCGCATCCGGGCATCCAGGACGAACGTGCGGGCGATGTCATCGAAGATCCGGTCATCCACCTCCTGCGTCGTCGCTTCCCATCCATAGACGGTTCCCACCTGCCGCGAGATGTCCCCGGCACCTTTGTAGCCGTGCCGCTTCATCCCCTCGATCCACTTCGGGTTGAGGAGCTTCGCCCTGACGACCCGCCGGACCTCCTCGGCAAGTGTCCGGATCTCGACGCGCCCCTGGTCGCGCGTATCGCCGTAGTAGGCGGGCACCTCATGCTTCGAGAGCGCCCGCACCGCCCCGGTCAGCCCGCCGTGCACCCCGAAGTAGCAGCAGCACCCGAGAAGGTCGTACTCGTCGGTCACTGTCTTGTTGAAGGTGAGGTCGACTGCGGCAAGCTGCGCGGAGAAGGTCTCGGGGGACTCGTCGCCGAAGTTACCCCGTCCATAGGCATAGCCGTTCCACCCGACAAAGACATCCGCAAGGTCCGCCTCCTCCTTCCAGGCCGAGGCATAGACCGCCAGACTGACGCCGTTGCCGTAGGTGCCCGGCCGGCTCCCGAAGATCCGGGCTGTTCCGCTCCCCGCGAGGGCGTGCTTCCGCACGAAGTTCATCCCGGGAGGCTCATCCAGATCTGCGATCTCCCGGATAGCGTCGTCCAGGAGTTCGATGCAGGTGTAGAAGCAGTCCCGGAGGATCCCGCTCATCCTGACGGTGACGTCGATCCTCGGACGTCCAAGTTCTTCGAGTGGGAGTATGCGGTATGACCTGACCCTGCCATCCGTCCAGATCGGCTCGACCCCGATGAGGGAGAAGATCTGGGCAAGTTGCTCGCCGTCGGCCCACATGATGTCGGACGCCATCCAGTACATGCCGACATTCTCCGGGATTCGCCCGTGTTCGTCGGCGTATTTCTGGATGACGCTCTCCGCAAGCCGCGTTCCGATCCGCCACGCGGCGCGGGTGGGTGCCCGGAAGGGGTCGAGCGAGTAGAAGTTCCGCCCGGTGGGGAGCACCTCGGGCTTGCCCCGGGTGATGAGGCCTGAAGGGCCCGGCGGGATGTAGCCCCCGGCGAAGCCCGAGAGCAAACTCCTGATCTCGTCGGAGTCGTCTATCCGCGCTGCGAGATCGAGGACGTCGGCCCGGATCTTCTCGAGCGCCTCCGGGTCGGGGTGCGGGAGGGCGTCCGGGGGATCGCCCGCGAGGAACGCGGCGATCAACCGCTTTGCTGCGGTTTCGGCGTCCCGCAGCAGCGCACCGTCCGTGGTAAGAACGTCATGCCCCATCATCCGGAGCATCGCGGATTGCAGTTCCCCATCGTAGCGCAGGACGGCATGGATGAACTCCGTCCGGCGTTCGCCCTCCGGCACCTCCCCGAAGATGTGCATCCCGTCAGGGATCCGGGTCTCGGCGATCCGGGTGACGGCGGTATGGGCGGCGGCGACCACCTCCTCGAAGGGAGCTCCCCGCTCGGAGAGGGCGCGAAGCCCGATCTCGTCGCCGATGCCGGTCTCTTCGAGGAGGTCGGCGATCGTGTGTTCGAGTGCGTGCGCCCGCGCCCGGTCGACGCCTTTTGCCCGGTTGTAGTCCGCGATCTGGTCTTCGAGGTCCTTTAAGCCTGCGTAGAGGTCGCTAGAGGTCATCACCGTCTGCATATGGTCAACCAGGACCGCGTAACTCCGCCGCCTGGCGATCGTCCCCTCCGGGGGGTTGTCGGCGTTGTAGATGTAGAGGTGGGGGACGGTCCCGACGGCGATGTCGGGGAAGCAGGCGTCGGAGAGGGCGACCGATTTCCCCGGGAGGAACTCTAAGTTTCCGTGCGTGCCGACGTGGACGATCACGTCCGCGCCGAACGTCTCTTCGATGTAGCGGTAGGTCGCGAGATACTGGTGCGTCGGCGGAACGCCCGGGTCGTGGAGGATCCGACAGACCTGGCCGTCGCACCGCGGACCGGCGCACCCGCGTTTGGGCTGGACGCAGACGAGGGCGTTTCCGTAGCGCACCCCGGTGACGACGATCCTCCCCTCGTGGACCATCGCCGGCGGGACACCGTCCATCTCCTCGCCGGGCGGTCGGCCCCACGCCTCACAGACGCGGGCCCGGACACCGGGGGGAAGGGTCTCGAACCAGGCGGCGTAATCCTCCGGCTCCACCAGCGCAAGGGCGCCGCCTTTTCGGACGATCTCCGCGACCGATGTCCAGCGGAAGTCGCTGATTGCTTTTCTCTCCATGATGGTCTCGATCAGGTCTTTTCCGCTCTCCGGGTACTCGACCGCATATCCCCGGGCATGCATCGCTTTGAGGATCCTCACGACACTCTCCAGTGTATCGAGGTGTGCCCCGGCCCCGACCGATGCCTCGACCGAGGCGCAGGGTTTGTTGTGGAGGATAAAGACCACCCGCCTCTCCGCGGCGGGTTTTGCAGCAAGGTCGATCCACCGCCTCGCCCGCCCCACGAACTTCTCCACCCGTTCGTCGATGGGGACGTGCCGCTCACCGGCCTCCTCCTGATCGCGGGTCTCTGCCGCACCGATCGGCACCATCTCGATCGCGCCGAAGAACTCGGGCATCGCGACGTACCAGGAGACGTCGCTCCCTCGCATCCCGTCCAGGTCGGCCCTCCACTCCGCTTCGGTCTTGTGGTAGAGGAACAGGG
>JAAZGM010000288.1 GCA_012511245.1 Methanomicrobiales archaeon
CAACGGCAGACCTCATCTCATGTTGTCGTGCAGAAGGAGTGGCGGGTCTTTTCCGTACCTCTGCACCGAGAATTGAAGAGGGGCACCCTGAATGGCATCCTCAAACAGGCCGGGATTGATGGGGAAGAGTTCAGGCGCACCTTCAGGTGAACTGCCACACCCCGACGGATGATTTCATGAACAACTTCATGGATGCGGAGAAGGACACAACACCGGCAATGAGGGAAGGGGTTGCGGATCACGTCTGGACATGGGGAGAATTTCTGAGGTATTCAATTCAGTTGTAAAGTAGAGCACTACCGTCCCATGATAGGGGGACCGGAGATCAACACAGGTACCGGTGTTCGCGGGCAAGTGACCGGCACACCTGGAGGGGTCATCGGATCCCGTAGTGCTTCAACCTTCTGGAGAGAATCCCCCGAACGTCAGATGTCCGATATGTCTGATGAATGTCCGATATCGTCTTGCCGGTCTTCCGGTATCATCGATACCGACCTTATCGGATATCTACCGTATCATATCGAATCACCATAGGATGATGCGGTAGCCGATTTACCGTAACACTTTTTGTGTTACAGTAGTTTACGGTAACTCTGGATATCGATCTCCTCCTTACCCTCATCCGGGATGGAGTGGGTTGAGTTCAAGAGAGCGCCCTCGAAGACACTCCACCACGAGATTGCCGCGTTTGCCAACTCGGAAAGGAGGTCATCTCATCATCGGCGTCGACGACAACGGCAACATTGTCGGGACCGACGTGAAAGTTGCGGTTAAAGATCCTCGAAGGGCTTGGCCTGGTCCGGATGGAGGGTGCAGGGGCTCACGTCCGTTACGTGGCGGCCCGGTGATCTTCACGAGCCGGGATGCCGATGCAGGAGCAGGTTACGGTGGCGCACTGGATGCTGGAACACGCCGATCTCTACGAGGATCTGCCGGGCCGGTGGCGTCGCCCTGGATCGTCGTTGCACAGGTCTGCGGCGGGGTCTGGCTGTCTAATCCGTGAATTGTTCTCTGACGAAGTAAATAACGGAGGTGGCGAGTGTCAGAGCTTTCTCTCCTTCCTCCTGATCGAACGCTTCATATGGCAGACCTCCAGGGATCCCGTTCGGGTAGCGAGTCGGGATATAATACAGGTCAAGAATCCTTGCCCGCGAGATGGTATTGAAAGCGCTGTTGAAAGAAGAAGCCCGGTTCAGGAGGTCCGCGACGGAATGACCAGGTACTTTTTCCTCTCCGGAGAGGTAAAGAAACGCCTTGATAGCTTTTTCTGCCGCCTGCTGGGCTAAAAAGCAGACCAGATTGTATCTTTCGCCTGCAAAAGCATACTGTGCATCATCAAGGTCACGCTCTGCCTGTCTTAGCCACCGGCTTCCTTCCTTTCCCGGTTCCTGCCTCATAGATCACAACACCATCTTGCAATGCATTTTTGAGAAAGACACCTTCCGCCATGGAAGCGAACTCTTCCGGGGTATATACCAGGATATCCATGGCAACACGGGCATCACGGTAAAACGGTTCCAGGCGCGATAGGAATTTCTTGTCCGTCTCCTGGATAATGATGAGATCGAGATCGCTGCCGCGATGGACCTCCCCCCGGGCAACCGAGCCGAAGAGGATGATTTTTTTGATCGATGGATCCCGGCTCCATTGGTCAATGAACACCCGTAACTCGTCTTCGAGTCGTCTTTTGTGCTCCTGTGCAGTCCGGGGACCAACCATATATGGTTATCCCGGCGGCGGCACGATAAAGATATCGAACCATTCCGTTTGCATGGATTTTTGAGGGCGTCCCAGGCCAACCGCTTCTGCCCCCCCTCACAGCGGGAAGATCGCGTACTGGATATACCAGATGTACTCCACCGCCGGTATCCAGAAGTGATACCCCTCCCGGCAGGCCGTCGCGAACCGGAAATCGACGACGAGCTCCCAGGCAAGCGGGAAGAACATCAGCACCGGGACGGCATAGGTGAGGAGGAGGGGGGAGGTGACAACGGCGACATACAGCACCGCAGCACCGGGCAGGGAAATAACGATAGATACTACGGATCACAGCAACTTCCAGAGGTTCGTGATCGGGAGCTACCGTTGCAGGCAGACCTTCAGGATCTGTCTTTTGGTGACCTGAACTTCTGTTTTGTTCCGCATTTCAACCGTCCAGTCTGAAAACAATCGTAAAGAGTTTAATTGTTGAAACACCAGTATTTTTACAGAATTCATATCTTCGGCAGCCCACGGCTGTTTTCTGAGGTGATAATTATACCAGAGATCATGCCCTCCCCCAGGGGAGTTAATATCTACATCGACGAATCCGGGGATCTTGGATTTACTGGAGAGCTCTCTCCC
>JAAZGM010000289.1 GCA_012511245.1 Methanomicrobiales archaeon
CCTACCTCCACCGGGAGCCTCCGGGTATCCGGGGCCGCGGGTATGTCGTCGCAGCGCTGGAGGCGGCGCTCTGGGCGTTCTCCCGGAGCAGGACCTTCGAAGAAGGCTGCCTTCTCGCGGTGAACCTCGGCGACGATGCCGATACAACCGGCGCCATCTACGGACAACTCGCGGGAGCATACTACGGGGCTGCAGCGATCCCTGCACCGTGGCTCGCATGCCTCGCCCGGCGCGACCTCATCGAGTCATACGCCGGGGAACTCATGCGGCGGGGCACCGGGTCCCCGCGGGAGTGAGGAGGAAAAAGAGGACACTTTCCCCTGTTAAATCACCACCACCCGGCCGGCCAACAACCCCGGGGAAAAGCGTTATCCAGACGGGCGGGTAACAGGAGTATGATACACCATGCTTACGGCTGATGGCATCCTCGGGACGCTTGCAGAACACCGCGAACGAATCAGGAGCCTTGGCGTCAGGCGGATCGGGGTCTTCGGATCGTTTGCCCGGGGCGACGAACATGAAGAGAGCGATATCGATATCCTCATCGAGTTCGAGGAAGGAGGCCGTTCTTTTGACACCTATATGGACCTCAAGTTCTTCCTCGAAGATCTCTTCGGAAGGAAAATCGACCTCGTCGACCGCGATGCCATAAAGCCGGCTCTCGCACCGCATATCCTCCGGAGTGTTCGGTATCTTCCGGGAGTATAACCTCTATCTCCGTGATATCCTTGAGGCTATCGGGAGAATCGAGCGGTATACCCGGGGAATGGACTACGAGGAGTTCCTGGCGGATGATCTGGTGCAGGACGGAGTGATCCGAAACCCCATGGTCATCGGTGAAGCCAGACTCATCCCCGAACCGCTGAAATGTGAAAACACCGATATTTCGTGGAGGAAGATTGCAGGAATGCGGGACATCCTCATTCACGCGTACTTCGGGATCCATAACGAGATCGTGTGGGATGTTGTTCGGAACAAGATCCCGGAACTCCAGGCTGCAGTCAGGCAGATGCTTGATGACGAGGCCGCCTGATTACCCCCCGCCACGGTTGCCCGAAAACGGCCCGGCCCGCCATCCCGCTCGACCGGCTCATCACCCCGTCAAACTCCTTTTGCGACGAACAGAGCGTTCACCGGATCGATCGTAAACCCCTTGCCCGCTCCCGCACTCACGCCGCCCCTCAGCCGGAAGCCGTCCCGGCCATATCCCGGAGACGCTGCACAATCCGGTCTTTGTTCCCCGGCAAGTTTGAGAACTGCTTATCGCAGACATCGCTGAACTTTGCGAGGGCCTTGCGGTTGACCTCTTCCTGGTCTTCGAATATGCCGACCGAGACGAAGGGCCGCCCCCACTTCTCGAACTGCAGGATGTTTATCGTCGCATCGCGGACCCGGTCGTCGTTCGTGAGCGCAAAGATGTAGATCGGCCTCTCCATGCCGTAGATCCTGCAATCAACGGAGTATTTTCCTTCCGGGTCGTGCTCGGGATCATGCCAGTCAAACACTCTACGCCCCTCCGGGACAGCCTCCTCGATGAGGCCACGGAGCTCCTCCAGAAACGTGGAGTAAACACGTGATCTCGACAGATACGTAAGATCCGATATCCGGATCAGCGCCTGGATGAAACTCCAGAGAGCGTCCCCGAACCGGTCGTCCGTGATGCGGATAGCAAACTCGCCCCGGTTGTTCTCCACCCCGAACCGGGACAGCACGCTCGTGATCACCTTCTGGCGGGTTCCCCGCTCTAACTCCCTTGCATCAATCGAGTACGTCAGGTGCATGAGGGTATGCCCCTCATCTGTCAGCGTCCAGGTGCCGTCCTCCTCCTTCAGGACGATTGCGAGGTTGTCTCCATCGTCAAAGACAAACGGTGTGAAGACCCGGTACCGGTTGACGCCCTCCTGGTGGAGATGGATCTGGCTACAAACCTTCTTCCGGAACTCCTCTTCGATCGTCTCGATTGCCATCGATCATATCCCCCAATCAATAAGGTCCTTCGCAACTACCGTTGAACTCTTGAATCCGCAGTCGTTGAGCATGATCTCCAGTGCGCCGTGATGATCCGAGTACCGGTCCGTAGGAACTGCATACCCATCCTCGCTCCAGCCCGCAGTCTGATAACGCTCTGTTGCAGTATGGATGTGGAAATCATAAAACTTCTCCTGCTCAAGTTTGTTCGTGTGTTCATGGCTTTTCCCATTATATCGACGCAACCGGAAAACCTGGTTTGTATTTGGAATGATGTAGCCGAGGATCACGGAGAAGTCCAGCGAGTTGAATATACTTTGTCGAAATATTAACCTGAACCGGGATTGACTCGCACCTACTATATTGATCTCGTACTCCTTATGGCCGCCCTTCCCTTTAGGGCGAAATCTCCTGGAGAAATCTCCCGGTAACAGTTTGGCTTCTTTGAGTAGCGCATCGATCTCATCATCAGTGAGCCGTAAATTCATCAGGTAGCCTCCAGGGGAGCACTATTTCATTTCAATGATTTTACGGTCGCCGGGGAGAAAGATAACTATTTCTATCACCGCAAGCGTGAGAATCGCCCTTCGCATGTGGAGAGCGACTTGATTCATTTGGGCTGAATGAACGGCAGACCGCTGCTGTACACTACCTGAAGAAACAGGGTTCCATCTCAAACCAGGAATATCAACACCTCTACAACGTAAAGAAATCTACTGCAACACGAGACCTTACAGCGATGGTTCGGAGCGGTATTCTTCGCAAAGAAGGAACAACCGGGCCAGGTGTGCGCTACACTCTGGCATATATGACGTAAGGGAAATCAAAAGGGGTCGTCGTGGGATCAAGGGGTCCATAATTGGCCCATAATCGGTTCATCAGCGCCCGCGACCCCACCTTAAAACCGATTTTACACACCAGATCTGCAAAACCTCAAATAGTAGACACTTTTTAATTGGTTCACACATGTTATCGATCCCCATCCCCTCCCCCTGATAGAGCAGCACATTGAGCAACCCATCTGAGGATGTATAGTATTATGGATGGAATGAGCATCCTCCAGAGTGTTCGCTCTATCCCGGGAGTAACTCCACATGCGAAGAAGAACCCCGGAAGATGGCCGGTGTCTGGTCCAGCGATTGTATCGACGACCTCCACATAAAGATTGATAGGGCATCCCATCGATCACCTGTATACCAGTGAGGGAGCTTATGACCGGCATCGAAGCAGACGCGAGGGAGTTCACCGAGAAGATCGATCTCCTCCTCGACGAACGAGAGAGTATGGCGATGATGAAACTCTCCGAACAGTCACTCTCGACATTCCTCGGCGGGGAGCCCGATCTCCATACCATCAGGGATGTCAGGGTTGTGTACCGATGAAAGGATTGTTCTGATACCGTTCCCTGATCCCCAAACTCCGCCCGGCACCTATCCTTTACGAGG
>JAAZGM010000043.1 GCA_012511245.1 Methanomicrobiales archaeon
CGGTAGAGGTCGAACGCAAATTGGTTGTTTCCGGCCGCCACGTTGCCGGCGCCGTCCGGCGTATCGGGACGGGTGGTGTTCTGAGGTGCGGTACCGACGGCGATCAGTCCTGCAACAATGAGCGCCAGAACCAGGATGCTTATTCCGGAGAATATCAGTAATTTTTTCATCGTTCTCTCCCGTGGACGGCATCAGGGAAACCCCCAGGCCGGCTATTCACATGGATTCTCTCGAGAATCGCGATAAAACCGGCGAAAACGTTCGATCTCGATAGAACAGATCCAAAAAGTATATGGGCTAAGCGCTTTTTCCGTCCGCAGGGAGAGATCCCGCTCCACACGTATTCCGCCACCAAGAGCAGGCATACACCGCGAGGCCCCCTCCGATAAGCACCAGCACGATCCCGGCAACGAGCAGTTCCACAGGCGCCCCCTCCGGGACCGGGAGACCTCCCCCTCCCGCGAGCGGGTGCGCCGGCCCTTCACGGACCGGTGCCGTCAGGTAAGCCGCGAGGGCACAGACCCCTCCGGCGAGGCTTGCCAGCCCCGCCGTCAGGATGATCCGGACCCGGGCGCTGCCGTGCGGGTGCAGGAGGGCGCGCCCCTCCGGCGTGAGCGCGTAGTACACCCAGGCGTGCCCGTCCTCCCCGGCGGCGACAAAACCGGCGTCGGCCAGTCTCTGCAGGTGGTGATGAACCGTGGACTTTGCTAAGCTAAGGCTGTCCGCAAGCTCCGTGATCGTCATCCTGCGTATGTTTAAGGTCTTTAAAATATCAAGCCGGGTCTCCGAGGCGAGAACTTCGAACGTATCCTTCGTCAGGACGATATCGACCGGCTCCATGGGGGAGTGGTTCGGAAAGACAGGATATAACGGTTCCGTTATCGTCCGCACAGGTTCTCCGTGCTGCCGGGGCGTTCGCCCTCTCCCCTGAGGGGAACCGCCCCGACTGCGGCAACCAGCCTCCCAGGATCGAGGAAAAAACCCATCCGGGAGCGTGTTCATCATGTGGTCGGAACCTGTGCCGGAGAAGGAGCAGACGGTGGAGGTGGCGCCTGCAAAAAAACTCCTGATTTCGTGAGCGGATTCATGTCAACGTGCAGGGATGGGTCAGCGCGTATACGTGAGATCCAGGAGGAAATACGGGTTTTACCTTAAGAGATCGTAGACCTGCTCTCCTGTCATGCCCTCAAATTCTGCGACATCGGTGACGATTGAGTTGAGTGTAGCAGGGCTGAGTTCGTCGTGAAGGGGTACAGTGACCCGGAGTCGCCTATCTCAGGCAACCTTGCGCATCTGGACATGACTCCCGGCCTGGCGGAGAAAAGAGAACCCGAGTTTTTCAAGGACTTTGATGGTCTCAAACCCACTAACAACCGGGTGTCGCGGCAACGATATCGACCTTGTATTCAAAATTAGCCGGGATCGGGCTCTCCTGTTCGTGGGCCTCTGATCGATATCTGGTTATGATGGTGATCCGTTCTCCCGCTTCGAGTTCTTCTGTATAATGGAGCGACGCCGCTTCCAGGATGTTGTCGATGAGTTCTCCAACACTCTTACCCTGAGTGTAGATGGCATCTTCAGGTGCATGTGCGCTGGCGCTCCACCATCCCTCATCATAGGTTACTTCAAATGTGACCAGCATGATGTTACACCTCTGCTTGATCGGGATATTGGGTTTTTCAGGGATAAGTTTGATGGTAACGTGGTGACGGAAACGGTACTCAAGGGGATCTACAAGAAGCGTATCCTCAAAGAGGTAGTGACGCTATGAGGTAGTGACGCTATGAGGTAGTGACGCTATGAGGTAGTGACGCTATGAGGGACGGGATCGATCGGCTCCCTTGTAGAGGGGTTCGGAGAGGGTGAGAGCAGCGACCCCTGCACCCCGCTAAAAAAAATCTAATTCTCCGGTTTCTTCCCCGCCGCACAGACGTTATACGCCAGGTACGGCAGTTTCTCCTCGACGAAAGGCTCCACCTTCCGTGCGAGGTTGAAGACCGGGTCTGCGAGGTTCAGGTGCGCAAACGAGCACCGGCTGACAGAGACATCCTCGAATCCGGCATCTTCGAAGAGCTCCGCAATCTCGGCGTTGGTGTAGTAGTGCTCGTCGAAGTCCCCGACGCCCACCTTCTTCAGGCCGACCTTCACTCCCATCTGGTAGGCGATAGGAACGATGCTCGTAAAGGCCGTCCGTGATAAGGTGCAGACGGCGATCCGGCCGCCGGGCTTCAGGACCCGGAAGCACTCCCGGAGCATCGCCTCCGGGTTGGGGACGTAACTGAAGGCGAGCAGGCTCGCAAGGGCATCGAACGTGGCGTCCTTGAACGGGAGGACATCAGCCGTCCCGACAAAGAATCCGCTCTCCGGGCACCGCTGCCGCCCGTGCCGGACCATTCCCGGGCTGATATCGAGGCCCACCGCCCGGCCGCCTTCCTCGACGTAGCGCTGGACGAAAAGCCCGGTCCCGCACCCGAGGTCGAGGAGGAACCCGCCTTTCGGGAGTTCCCGCATCACGTGGTCGGAGATATGCCTGTGGTAACACTTCCCACGTCGTCCGTCGTAACGGTCGTCGTAGACGTCCGCGACCTCGTCATAATGTTGCTGTACTTTCTTCACTGAACACCTCCCGGGCTATCCGGGCAAGTAATGCGTTGATCTGCACAAAATCATTTGCGTTGTGGGTGAGTCGGAGATCCGCATCGGCAAGCGCGATGGCAAGGGCCGGATGGTTGTACTCGCGCCTGATCACCTGCCGGAGTTCGCCGACAACCTCCCGCGCCGAGAGCCCGTACTCGATCATCAGCGACTCGGCGATCTTGCGGGCGGCGTCGAAGTTGCCGTCACGGAGGGCGGTGAACGCGGATGTGGCTATGTTTGCGGTCTCAGAACGCGAGATCTCAGCGAGATCGAAGTCTTCCTTCGCTTCCGCGGCGATCTGAAGGTACATGATCGCACGCCGCAGGTCTCCCTGCGCGGCATACACGATCAGATCGATATCATCGTCCGGAACCGCGGCTCCTTCCGCGACCAGGATCTCCAGAAGTCGTTCCCGGATAAGGCTGCTCTCGACCGGGGCGAAGAAGAGCGGCAGGCAGCGCGACGCGATGGCGGGGATGACAGCCGAAGGCCGGACGGTGACGAGGATGAACCGGCAGGTGGCGCTGTATCGCTCCATCGTCCGGCGCAACGCCTGCTGCGCCTCGAACGTCAGGCCGTGCGCATCCTCAAAGACCATCAGTTTGAAGTCAGCGTCGAGCGGGCGCATCGAGGCGTACCACTTCACGATCTGCTTGAAGTTGACGATCAGGCTCCGGTCTTTTCTGTAGATCATGCTGATCCGCTCGTCCGTCTCCAGAGCGCTCCTTCCTCTCCCGAGGAGATCTGTTGCGCTGAGGACGGTCGTGTTCGCTCTCCAGTTCTCGCCGTAGAGCCTTTTTGCCATGCACTCGACGGCTGCGGTCTTTCCTGTGCCGTGCGGGCCGGAGATGAGTATGTGGGGCACGCTGCCGGAGTCTGCAAACGCCGTTATCTGGCGGATGACCTCGTCCTGTCCGATGATATCGTCGCACCCTTTCGGGCGGTAGGCCTCACTCCAGAGCATGACCCAGTCTCTCTCTTATCTCATCTATTGCCGCCTGAAGAAGATAGGTATTGTCCAGCGATGTTATCAGGCGATCAGCCTCGCCGGGCTCAAGGGTGGAGCACGCCGCGGCGATCGCGGGGATTGCGCGGGTCACCTCGTCGACGATCGTCAGCGTTGCCGTCCGGGCGGTCCGGGAGAGCGGGTTTAAGTCAACGGTGATGACGGCTTTTCCCATCGCCCGGAGCGCTGCGCACCGGTCACCGTCCTCGAGCGGCACAAGCACCAGATCGGCATCCCCGATCCCCTCCGGGAGGCTGAGCGCACGGTCGTGGGAGAGCGGGACGATCCGCTCCGGCGTGCCCGTGAGAACCCGGGCGCCGTGATCCGTAAGGAGGGCGGCGATCTTTTCGATCCGATCCTCCGTCCGGTGGAAGAGGTTCACCTCGACGTCGGCGCCGCTCACCCTCTGGAGCGCCGCGATCTCCGCCGCCGCAAGCGCCGCGGTGTTGCCGTTCACCGATATCACCGCGTGCCGGGCGGAAAGAAGCATCGCCGCGGCCGTCCGCTCGGCGAGAGCGGCGCTCTTGGTGGTCTTTTCGCCGATCAGGTAGTCGAACGCCTCCCCGCGCCCGTGGGCGGCGAGCCCTTCAAGGGCGACGATACCCTCGCGGGCGCACCGGGCGAGCCGTTCGCGGGCGACGAGGGAGCGGTAGCGTGGATGGTCTTTTGGGATCATGGTCTCACTTCATCAGGTATGCGCCAGAGTGGGCGACGCGGAGACGGTAGACCTCCCCGAACGGAGAGAGAACCTGCTCCGCGCCGCTTCCTGCAGCAAAAACGCCGTTTCCGAGCATCGTCATGCTCGCCGGGACGCCTGCGGCGTCGCAGGCATCGAGCACCCGCCGCACCTCCGGCGCGACGAGGCCGCTCTTCTCGGCGAACCCCCGCGAGAGCCGGCAGAGGTCGGGAAGGTCGCGGGGGCAGCGGTCGGGGAATGCGGCGGCTATCCGTGCCATCGCCTCCGGGGACGAGAGGACCGAGGAGGTCGGGAGCGCCCCGAGGCTCACGACGTAGAGGGGCTCTTTCGGGTAGATGCGGACGATCTCCGCATGGATCCCTGGCCCCTTCCGGCAGACGATCCCGCCCGACATGCTCGCGGCGACATCCCCGAGCCCGGTGCGGTGGACAACCTCGGCCTCGTGTGCCCGGGCGGCCACATCGTCCACGGAGAGCCCGAGGTCGAAGCAATGATTTACCGCCGTGAGCGTCGCGAGCAGCGCCGCCGCCGAGAGGCCGAACCCGGCGCCGATCGGGAGCCGGCACTCCGTCGTGACGCACGCCGAGACCTCCAGCCGTTCGAGAGCGTACTCGATAGGTGGCGACCCGGCGTTCACGTGCCCCTGCCAGACCACCCGGACATCCGTCTCCGCGGCGGGCTCAACCGTCGAGCGCACCCCCTCGCTGATGACCACGCCGGCCCCGACGCTCCCGGTCGTCGTGGGGTAGCTCCCCTCGACGCGCTTGAAGTAACCGGATATGTGACCGGGAGAGAAGGCTACAGCAGTCCGGACCATATCGCCCTGGCGACCTCCTCTTTGCTCCCGGAGACGTCTCTGATCCCGTCGGCGGTCATTATGCGGAACAATCCCTCCGCCGCACCCATCGCCGGGGGAGCGTTCACGACGACCATCCGCACACCCGCGTCAAGCATCGCCTTCGCCCGCTCCTCCTCGTCCCAGCCCAGTTTGAACGCCACCGTCACGGGACGGCAGGCGGCCATAACCTCGTCGATGATCTTCGGGAGGGGGTTGAGCCGGATTGTCCGGGACGAACCGCTCGGGATCTTCCCCTCGTGCCGTTCGGGGGCAAAGTCCGATATCGCGGCCGCGCTCACATAGATATCGACCCCATCGTCCCGGCAGACCGAGAGGACGGCCTCCCGCATCTCGCCGGCGGTCGTCGCATGGACGTTTCGGACACAGGGGATCGAGCCCGCGTGCACCACCGTCACGTCCGCCCCGAGCCGGAAGGCCTCGAGGGCGAGCGCTCTTCCCATCCGCCCGGTCGAGCGGGTGGTGAGGACCCGGACGTCGTCGAGGGGTTCTGCGCACGCTCCGCTCGTGATCAGGACCTTCTTCCCCGCGAGCGGCCGGCCCGAGACCGCCCGCTCGGTGTAAAGGACGATCGTATCGATATCGGCGATCTTCGCCTTTCCCTCCTCGATCCGGGGATCGACGACGTCGATCCCCCAGGAACGGAGCCTTTGTAAGTTCTCCGCGACCCCCGGGTGGCGGTACATGCTCTCGTGCATCGCCGGGACGACCACCACCGGCATCCCCCGCCCGAGCGCCGTCGTCGCGAAGGTCGTGACCGTCGTATCGTCGATCCCGCAGGCGATCTTGCCGACGGTGTTCGCCGTAGCAGGTGCGATGAGGAGGAGATCCGCCTCCCCCCCCTCCCCGCAGTAGAGGACGTGCTCCACGAGGCCGGTGATCTTTGTGATCGCCGGCCGACCGGTCGCGTAGGTCAGGGCGTCGGGATGGATGATCCCGGCTGCCGCCGCTGTCATCACCGCCTGCACCGTCGCGCCCCGGCGGCGCAGGGCGTGGGCGAGTCTCACCGTCTCGACGACCGCGATGCTCCCCGTCACGGCAAGCACCACCGTCTTTCCTGAAAGCGTCTTCACGATATCGTCACATCCTGCACCATATGCCACGCGTGCGGGCCGTACTTCTTCACCCGGCGGAGGGTCACCGCCGCCGAGAACCCGGCCTCTCTCACCCGCTCCCGGATCGTCTCGCTCGCATCCCCGATGCTATGGACGTGGAGTACGCTCCCCGCCCGGACATGGGCGAGGGCATCGGCGAGCATCGAGGGGGCGTCGAAGTGCCCCATCAAGACCCGGTCGTAGACCCCGGAGAGGAGTTCACGGCAATCGCCGGCCTCCGCTGTGACACGATCCGCAACGCGGTTTGCCATAATGTTACGTTGCAGGTACTCAAAGGCTATTGGGTTGATCTCCATCGCGTGGACCCGTCCGCCGCTTGCGGCCGCAGGTATGGTGAAGTAGCCGATCCCGGAGAACATATCGGCGATCCGCTCGCCGGGCCGGGCGAGTGCGGCGATCCTCGCCTTCTCATCTCGATTCCCTTGAGCAAACATCACCTTCGTCGGGTCGAGGAAGAAGGTGCAGCCCTGCTCACGGTGCTGTACCTCTCCGGCGGTGCCGTAGAGGATCTCGACGTCCGGGATGCGCATCTCGCCGGTAAACCCCTTCACCCGGACGACGCCCCGGGGGCGGCAGTGGGAGACGATCGCGGCAAGTTCCTCCTCTGTCGGCGCATCACCGTGGAGCACCGCGACGTCGCCGACGAGGTGGTAGCCGCGGCCGCGGTAAACCTCCCGCTCCGGAAGATCGGCATCGGCAGGATACCCCTCCCTGACCGGAACCCAGGCGACGCCATCCTCGACATACGGCCGGCGGGTGGCATCCACCCACTCCGCGCCCGCGACATCCTCGAGGGCGGCCGCCGGCACCTTCCGCACACGCACGTAATTCACCCGACGATGACCAGACGGTCCTGCTCCTCGTCGCGGAGCACCCGGATCGGCTGCCCCTCCACCGGGAACGTCCAGGAAATCGTGTTGAGTTCCCGCGTCCGGTAGGTCCTCGGGTCCATCAGCCCCACGATGCCCGGCTGCGTGAAGACGACGAGCGCGGACTCGGCCTCGCGGACGTTTCCTATACAACGTTCGACCTCGCTCTCGGTGAGCGTCCGGGCGGCGCCGGCCGCGAGATCGAAGACCCGGAGCCGGTGCCCGTCGATATCGCGCACCTCAAAGTAACCACCGCGAGCCACCACAACATCGCCCTTCTGGTAGAACGGCAGCCGGATGGAGTAGGTGACGCGGTAGAGCGCCTTTCCATCCTTCTCGCCGACCAGCTTCGGGTGGGTCGTGAACCGCCCGCCGAGCGCCCCCGTGATCGCCCTCGCGATCTCCTGACCGAGGTGCTGCGTCCCAACGGTGATATCGACGCCGTCCTTTGCATCCTCGAGGTCCGATATGAACGAGAAGCGGTCGCCCGACTGCTGGAGCGACTCTTCGGCCTGCTCTGCAAGGCTCGCGGCGACCTCACGCTCGTAGGCGTTGATCTTCCTGCCGGTCGCCCGCACCTGGACGATCCCCTCGTAGTAGCCGCCGGATATGCGGCTGCACCGGTCGCAGGACTCCCTCTGCCACCGGATCTCGGTCTGGCAGGTTCCCCTGACTGGAACGCCATAGAGGGCTGCCTCCACTTCAACAGTGCAGGCCGTCCTGTTCGATGCGATCTCCTCTGATCGGATGGTGATCCGGATATCCTTCGCGTCTTCGTGGATGGCGACCGCGGATACCGCCAGCTCGCTGATGAGGTCTTCACGCGGCATCTGGAGATCCGACCAGGTCTTGCCGCGCCGTTGCGAGTCGCAGACCGGACAGCAGACGGCGGTCACGTACGGCTCGCAGGTGAGCAGCCGCACATCCGCGGCCCGGCACTCCGGGCAGAATCCTTCTTCGCTCGGTTTCCCGCAACGGGGGCAGATATTTGTCTGGATGGTCATGGATCAGATCCGGAATATCTGGGCGTGCGGGACGTCGCCGATCATGATGCAGTCTTCCTCGGCGATGAGGCCCATGGCGACGGCGAGGGCTACGACACGCTTCCCTATAATGTTGGCGTTCTCAGCACACGCAAGCGCCCCCCGGACGTCCTCTTCGCAGGCACATTCGGTGCCGTAGAAGCCTCTGTTGATGCAGATCTCCACATCGCCGTGCATCAGGGTGGTGTCCATGAGTTCGGCGTCGCAGGCCGCCAGGACCTCACCGGAGCCCGATATGCGGTGCACTTTTAAGTACATCACATATCGTTTGACGCGAGCCATCAAAAAGGTGCACGGTTCCGTCAGGGAAGCGTGATATCCACGCCGTAAGTGCGAGACGGAGTTTCCTGATGGATGCGCCAGGCATCATCCTCGGTGATGAGCCCCTCTTCGAGGTACCGGCGCGTGAACCGCGGGACCGACTTCGGCCCGATGACCGCACCGGGCCGGGAGTTCTCATCCATGTAATCGCTCTCCATCGTGAACCAGCGGCCAGACCGGGCGAGCGTGGGGATATCTTCGTGACGCGCGATGAAGGAGGGCATGAGGGGCGTGTCGGGCGTCGCGAAGTGTTTGACGACCTGCTCGATCGAGATACCGGCCTGCCGCGCCATATCGACAACGTCGGTGCACGGCCCGCTCTCGGCGTGGAGCTGGACGGCGCAACTGCAATCGGCGCCGAGTTCGAGGGCATGGAAGAGGACGGTGTTTGAGGCTGCGAGCACCTCCGGCGGGACCTCGTAGTGGGGGCGGCCGCTCTTGAGAGCGACGGCCCGGCCATCCGCGACGTAACGGGCGGCGATGTCGAGACCGGCCATCATGACGCCAGCGGCCTCATCGAGGCTCATCCGTGCGGTAAGCCGGTTTATCTCCGCTGGATGGACGCCGAGGACCGGGTAGACGACGAGTCCGGTCTCCCCTACCATGTCAGCGACCTGGAACGTTCTATCGAAGACCTCCCGGTAGTCCTCACCGGTGGACGGTTCGACCCCAAGCGACCAGGAGGGTTTCGTGACGAGGAAGATGTGCGTCCCCCCGCTGCGGCGAAAGTCCTTTGCGGCCTCGACGCCCCGGCCGTTCACCGGATCGATATGGATATGGTCGTCAGTGATCGGTATTGCGGGGAGTTTCATGGAACTCGACGATCTCCATCATGGGGTAGTCGTCCTCGAGGTGTAGCCGGGCGCGGCAGACGGTTGCGCCGACCTCGGTCGTGATCGCGGCATCAATCATCTTCCCGGCAAGTTCCGAGTAGCCGAACCGGTTCGAGACCATCAGGTCGCGATTCAGCCGAACGCGGATATCCGTCACGTAGGGCTGGAGGCCGACGGCCTGCTCGATGGCGGTCTCAACGGTCGCGGCGGTCTCGCGGGCGATGGGCGTCCCGACGAACTGGTGGTAGAGAGCGCCGAGTTTTATGCCGGCTTCGAAGGCTGCTCTCTCGCGGTCGGTGATCATGGTTAGTAGATTTGTGGTGCGGGGTAATAAGGGGGTGTCGGTGGAGAGACACAGAGAGATGGACCTGGAAAGATTGCGGGGGGAAGGGTGGCGCTGATACCATCTTGCTGATGCCTCTTCTTTGTGATGACAGTACTCAATCTGATACAAATTGTATGAAAACTCACCGAAATGCGCACCCGGATCGGAGACAATAGTCCGTGCTGAACTGCAGGAATTTGAGATCAGGTGTCAGAAGAGGCATATTCGTATATGCGGTGATCGCACGACTCTGGCAAAGTCAATGCCCTCTCAGAATTATATCTTCTCCAGGGAATAATCCCAAATAATCATATATTTCAAAAAACAGTAGTGGGCTCGCTGAGATTCGAACTCAGGACCTCCGCCATGTCAAGGCGACGTCATAACCAGCTAGACCACGAGCCCGTGTCTGCCCGACGATCAATAAGGTTGGTGCTCCGGGTATAAAATTATTGCCACGCGCCAGAATCCGCTCTATCCCGGCTCCACCGCATCAGCAGCCGGGGCACAGCAAAAAAGGAGAGTGGCAGTTCGATCAGATCTCGGCGTGCTTTGCCGTGTGAATGCCGTCGATCTTCTTGATCTCGTCCATCGCCTCGGCCGGCACTGCCGAATCGACCGTGAGGACCATCAGGGCCTCCTCGCCGGGCTTGTGGCGGCCAACCTGCATCCCCGCGATGTTCACGTTCGCTCGACCGAGGATCGTCGCGGCCTTGCCGATGACGCCCGGTTTGTCGGTGTGGCGAGAGATGACCACGTGGCCGGTCGGGGTCAGGTCGGTCATGTACCCGCCGATGCCCACGATCCGCGCGCGGTTCGGGCCGGATACGCTCCCGCTCACCGTCTCGGTCATCCGGTCGGTCTTTGCCGTGATGCAGATGATGTTTCTGAATCCCTGCGCCTCCTCGGTCGTCGTCTCGCTCATCCGGATGCCGCGCTCTTTTGCCACGAACTCCGCATTCACGATGTTGACCGGCGCCTGCAGGATCGGGTCGAGGATGCCCTTCAGGATGACGCGGGTGATGAACTTCGTGTTCGGGAGCGCCGCCGCCTCGCCGCCGTAGGTGATCTCGAGCGACTCAAGCCTTCCCTCCGTAAGCTGGATGAGGAGGCTCCCCATCTTCTGCGCAAGGATTGCATAGGGTTCGACGACCGCCTGCTGCTCCGCCGGGATCATCGGCGCGTTCACCACATACTTCGCCGCACCGCCCGAGAGAACGCTGATACACTGGTTTGCAACCGATATTGCAACGTTCTGCTGTGCCTCGACCGTGCTCGCTCCGAGGTGCGGGGTGACGATCACCCTATCAAGAGCGATGATCGGTGAGTCCGTCGGCGGTTCGCTCTCAAAGACATCGAGTGCTGCACCAGCGACCTTACCGCTCGCTATCCCGTCCGCAAGGGCTTTCTCATCGATGATCCCACCACGGGCACAGTTGATCAACCGGACGCCGTCCTTCATCGTCGCGATCGTCTTCGCGTTGATGACGTGGCGTGTCTCCTTGATCAACGGCGTGTGGACGGTGATGACGTCCGCCCTCCGGAAGAGCTCATCGAGCGGCACCATCTCCACACCGAGGGTTGCCGCGCGCTCCTTCGTGATGAACGGGTCGTAGGCGATGACTCTCATCTCCATCGCCTGTGCACGCTTCGCCACTTCGCGCCCGATACGCCCGAATCCCATGACACCGAGAACCTTGTCGTTCAGTTCAACGCCCATGAACTTCGAGCGCTTCCACTCGCCTTCCTTCAAGGACGCCGTCGCCTGGGGGATATTTCGCGCGAGCGAGAGCATCATCGCCATCGTGTGCTCTGTGGCTGCGAGCGTGTTCCCCTCAGGCGCGTTCGCAACGACGATGCCCCTCCTCGTTGCCGCATCCGTATCGATATTGTCGACCCCGGCGCCGGCACGGCCGATGAACTTGAGTCTTCCTCCTGCATCGATGACCTGTGCTGTCACCTCGGTGCCCGAGCGTACCAGCAGGGCATCATACTCTCCAATGATAGCAACAAGTTGATCCTCGGTCAGCCCGGTGTTGACATCCACATCGGCAAACCCCTTCAGGATCTCAATCCCTTCCTCTGCCAGCGGGTCGCTGACCAGCACTCTATATTTCACGGTTCAACCCATACTAATTCAACATCATATGTATTGATGCTTTTTCCTCCGAAATCTTTTATGTGATGGTGAGAAGTATATGTGTGGTGCGAGCATGAAGGAAATGCCCAACGTTTTGTGGCTCGAAGAGATAAAAAAGGAAGATATTGTCTCTGTAGGTGGAAAGGGAGCATCACTGGGCGAGATGACAGCCATCGGCCTCCCAGTGCCGAAGGCGTTTGTGGTGACTGCCCAGGCGTTTCGAAAGTTTCTTGTAGAGACCGGGATCGAAGAAGAACTCTTCCGGAGACTTGAGCGTCTCGACGTTGACGACAACGGAGCGCTTGAATCTGTCTCAAAGGATGTGCAGGCCTTCGTCCTCAGCGTCGAGATGCCCGATCACATCCGCGAGGGTATCATCGATGCATACGCCCGGATGGGTGCGAACGGGACGGTCGTCGCCGTCCGGTCGAGCGCTACCGCTGAAGACCTGCCGGACGCAAGTTTTGCCGGTCAGCAGGACACGTTCCTCAATATCCTCGGCGATGATGACCTTCTCGATGCCGTCCAGCGTTGCTGGGCTTCGCTCTATGGCGCGCGCGCCATCTACTACCGGGCCAAACAGGGTTTCGACGACCGGAGCGTGAACATCGCCGTCGTCGTCCAGGAACTCATCCGTTCGGAGAAGTCCGGCGTCATGTTCACCTCCCACCCCGTCACCGGCGAGCCCCTGACGATCGTCGAGGGCTCCTGGGGACTCGGGGAGGCCGTCGTCTCCGGAAGCGTCTCCCCCGACAACTATGTCTTTGATCTGCGCTCCGGCCGGGTCGTCGACCGCCTGATCGCCGAGAAAGAGATCATGATCGTGCCGGAGGGTGAACACGGCACAAAGACCGTCGACCTCACCGCCGAACAGCGCGTCGCTCCTGTCCTCTCTGATACGGAGGTTGGTCGCCTTGCGACGCTCGGCAAGATCGCCGAAGACCACTACGGCATCCCACAGGATGTCGAGTGGGCGATCGTCGGCCCCGACGTCTTCATCCTCCAGTCGCGGCCGATCACGACGATCCGCCAGCCGGACCTCCCGCGGGGTGAGACAAAAGCCGCGAAGGGTGCTTCTCTTGGCGTAGTGCTCGCCGAAGGCCAGGGGGCATCCCCGGGCATCGCAAGCGGCCGGGTCGTCATCGTGCGCGACGTCAAGGACACGAGCGCCGTCAAGGACGGCGACATCCTGGTCACGAAGATGACCAACCCCGACATGGTGCCGGCGATGCGCCGGGTCAGCGCCATCATCACCGACGAGGGTGGGATGACCTGCCACGCGGCCATCGTGAGCCGCGAACTCGGCACTCCCGCGGTCGTCGGGACGAAGAAGGCGACAAAGGTCTTGAAAGACGGCCAGGTCGTCACGGTCGACGGCGAGAAGGGCATCATCTACGAAGGAGCGGTCGAGGCTCCGGTGGCGTCTGCATCGGCAACTGCGCTTGCGGTGGCAACTGCGGCCGCCCCGATCATCACCGGCACGCTCGTCAAGGTGAACGTCTCCCTCCCCGAGGCCGCACAGCGGGCTGCCGCGACCGGTGCGGACGGTGTCGGCCTTCTCCGGATCGAGCATCTCATCCTCGGTCTCGCAAAGACCCCCGGCTGGTACGTCGAGAACGGGAGAGAAGAGGAGTTCATCGCCGAACTCTACGGTGGCATCAAGACCGTCCTCGACGCCTTCCCGGGCAAGCCCGTCTGGGTCAGGACGCTCGATGCTCCGACCGACGAGTTCCGCAACATGGAGGGCGGGGAGAGCGAACCGATCGAGCACAACCCGATGCTCGGCTGGCGCGGCATCCGTCGCGACCTCCAGACCCCCGACCAGTTCCGGATGCAGATTGAGGCGTTCAAGCGGCTCTGGGCGGCAGGCTACGACAACCTCGGCGTCATGTTCCCGATGGTCAACCACCCGTCCGAGTTCACCCGGGCCCGGGCGATGATGAAGGAGTGGGGTGTCGATGTGGAGACGGCGACCCTCGGCGTCATGATCGAGGTCCCCGGCAGCGCCCTCATGATCGAGGAGTTCATCGAGGCCGGTATCCGGTTCGCGTCGTTCGGGACGAACGATCTCGTCCAGTACACGCTCGCGATCGACCGGAACAACGAGCACGTCGCCGATATGTACGATCCCCGGCACCCCGCCGTGCTCTGGCTGATCGACCACGCGATCCGGGCCTGCCGGGCGCACGGCGTCGAGTGCTCCATCTGCGGCCAGGCCGGCTCCGACCCCGATATGGTCATGTGGCTCGTCGAGCACGGTATCTCCAGCGTCTCGGCGAATATCGATGCGGTTCCCCGCATCCGTGAGGCTGTAGCACGTAAAGAGCGCCAGATCCTCCTTGATGCGGCGAGAAAAAATGCGTGAGGTTGGTTGCCCCGAGGAGGACCTCTTCTCCTTCCTCCTCACCCGGCGGCAGGAGGACCTCGGCTACCGGAACATCCTGAGTTCGATGTGCACCCCGCCGCATCCCGTTGCGGCGCGGGCGCACGCCCTGTTCCTTGAGACCAACCTCGGCGACCCCGGACTCTTCCCCGGGACGGCCGCGCTTGAAGATCTCCTCGTGGAGCGGCTCGGCACCCTGATGCACCATCCGGACGCCGGGGGTTACGCGACGAGCGGCGGCACGGAGTCGAACATCCAGGCGCTCCGGATAGCAAAGAAGCAGAAGCCGGTGCAGTCCCCGAACATCGTCGTCCCGGCATCGAGTCATTTCTCGTTCACGAAGGCCTGCGATATCCTCGGGCTCGAGATGCGGACAGTGCCGCTCGACGACGAGTTCCAGATGGATGCCGGGGCGGTCGACGGCTGTATCGACAAAAACACCGTCGCCCTCGTTGGGGTCGCCGGGACGACGGAGTACGGGGTGGTCGATCCCATCGCCGCGCTCTCGGAGATCGCCCTCGACCGCGACGTCTTTCTCCACGTCGACGCTGCGTTCGGCGGGATGGTCGTCCCGTTCCTCGACCGGCCGGTCCCGTTTGATTTCAGCCTCCCTGGTGTCTCATCGATCTCGGTAGACCCCCACAAGATGGGGATGAGCACCATCCCTGCGGGCTGCCTTCTTACGCGCGACCCGGAGTGGTTCGCGTGCCTCAACGTCGACACCCCCTACCTGACGGTGAAACGGGAGTGCACCCTTGCCGGAACCCGGCCGGGAGCGTCGGTCGCGGCGGCGTTTGCCGTCCTCGAGTATCTCGGGATGGACGGGATGCGGGCGGTGGTCGCCGGGTGCATGGAGAACACCCGGAGGCTGATCGAGGGGATGGAGACGTTCGGCTACCCGCGGGCCGTGACGCCGGACGTCAACGTGGCGACGTTCTCCTGCGCCCGGGCGCCTGCCGGGTGGCGGGTCTCGACGACCCGGAACGGGCACATGCGGATCATCTGCATGCCCCATGTCACCCGCGACGTCGTCGAGCGGTTCCTTGCAGATATAGGTGATATGGATGCTTAAACGCCTGATTCAGTCTCTGGAAGCCTCCCCGGTCATGAAGCGGGGGGAGTACAATTACTTCATCAACCCGGTCACCGACGGGGTTCCGCTTGTCGAACCCGCGATCCTCCGTGAGATCGGGTGCGCCATGGTGCGAGTCCTCGATCTTGAGAAGATCGACAAGATCGTCGTCTGCGAGGCGATGGGCATCCCCATCGGGATCGCCCTCTCGCTAATGACCGATATCCCCCTCGTCATCGTCCGGAAACGCCCTTACGGCCTCCCCGGCGAGGTTGCGGTCCACCAGGCCACCGGCTACTCGAAGGGCGAACTCTACCTGAACGGTGTCGGCGCAGGCGATCGGGTTGTGATCATCGACGACGTCTGCAGCACCGGCGGGACGCTTCGCGCCCTCATCAGTGCGATCGAACAGACGAAAGCCGAGATTGTCGACATCTGCATCGTCATCGGCCGGGGCGACGAGGATCTCGGTCGGCCGCTCAAGACCCTGGTGCAGATCGAGGTCTCTGAGGACCACGTGCGTGTTGTCGATACCTGTCTCTGATATCATCGAACGGCTCCGCGAGCGTGGGGCACGCTCGGTCGCC
This sequence comes from Methanomicrobiales archaeon, assembly GCA_012511245.1. Taxonomy (GTDB): domain Archaea; phylum Halobacteriota; class Methanomicrobia; order Methanomicrobiales; family Methanoculleaceae; genus Methanoculleus. The sequence continues at coordinate 15,885 of JAAZGM010000043.1, forward strand.
CTCCAGTTCCCCGCCGGGCTCGCCCGGCAGGCGCCGGGGACGGCCGCCGCCCTCCGCCGCGAGGGGTTCGAGGCGATCGTCAGCGGCGACCCCTGTTACGGGGCCTGCGACCTTGCGCTCGACGCCCTTGCGCTCGCGGACGTTCTGGTTCACTTCGGCCACGCCCCGGTCGATGAGCGCGCCGATGTACTCTACGAGCCCGTCCGGTTCGATTTTGACGTAGCCGTGCTCGAACACGCCCTCCCTCTCCTCACCGCCCGCCGGGTCGGCCTCGTCACGACCGTCCAGCATGTCCACCTCCTCGGCGCTATGCGTGCGTATCTCGCTGAGCGCGGCATCGAGGCGGTCATCGCGCCCGGTGACGGGCGCACACCGATCCCCGGGCAGGTGCTCGGGTGCAACTTCGCCGCCGCACGGGCTACGGGGGCGGACGAGATCCTCTTCGTCGGGACCGGGGTCTTTCACCCCATCGGTATCCGGCTCGCGACCCGGGCCCGCGTCGTCGCGCTCGACCCCTACACCGGCGAAGCGCAGGAGGTGGATGCCGACCGTCTGGTGCGCCGCCGTGCCGCTGTGATGGAGAAGGCGCGCGACGCCGCGAACTACGGGATCATCGTCAGCACGAAGAGCGGGCAGCGGCGGATGGACCTTGCGCGACGGCTCGCCGCCCTCTCGGACCGCGCGGTGCTCGTCACGATGCGCGAGGTCTCGCCTGCCGAGATGCTCGACCTCGGGTTTGCCGCTTATGTGAACACCGCCTGCCCCCGGCTCGCCTACGACGACCAGATCCGGTTCGCCGTCCCGGTGCTGACCCCGCCGGAGTTCGAGATCCTCTGCGGCGCCCGGGACTGGGACGACTATACCATCGACGAGTACCTCGCGCCATGAACCTGCGCCACCTTGAGATGCGGCTCGAGCGCCTCGCGGGGTTCGAGCGGCCGACGGCCCGCCTCGAACAGTATCAGACCCCCGCGCCGGTGGCGGCCCGCCTCCTTCACCATGCCGCGATGCAGGACGCGATCGAGGGAAGAGCGGTCTCTGACCTCGGGTGTGGGACGGGAATCCTCGCCTGCGGCGCGGCGCTCCTCGGCGCGTCGGCTGTGACCGGGACCGATATCGACCCGGCGGCGATCGATGTCGCCCGGCGAAACGCGGAGATGCTCGGCGTCGACGTCGATTTCATCGTCGCCGATATCCGCGACCCCGGCGTCGACTGGAGCGCGCTCGCCTGCGACACCGTCGTGATGAATCCGCCGTTTGGGGCGCAGAAAGCGCATGCCGACCGGCCGTTCATCGACCGGGCGCTTGAACTCGCGGCCGAGGTCTACGGCATATTCAACGAAGGCTCGACCCCGTTCGTCGCCGCCTACACCGAAGGCCGGGCGGAGATCGAGGAGGTGATCCGATGCGCATTCCCGATGAAGCGGACGTTTGCGCACCACCGTAAAGACCGGGTGGATATAACCGTAGAAGTCATACATTTGAGACGGATCTAATACCGTGACCTCCAATACCAAGTCCGTCTGGGGACTCTCCGCCGCCCACCTGGTGACCGATCTCTACTCGCCCGTCCTCCCCGCAATCCTCCCGCTCCTCATCGCGGATCAGGGCTACTCGTTCTTCCTTGCGGGGCTGATCGTCACGGTCTACAACCTCACGTCATCGTTCGTGCAGCCGCTCGTCGGCTGGGTCTTCGATACCCGGGGGTTCGCCGTCCACATCGGCACGAGCGTGGCCATCAGCGCGATATTCATCTCCATCGTCGGGCTGCTCGACAACTACTACCTCGTCCTCGCTTCCGTAGCCATTGCAGCGCTCGGGCACGCCTTCTTCCACCCGAGTGCACTCGGCACCGTCAGCCGCCTGACCCGTGACGCGACCCGGGGCCGGATCACCTCTTACTTCGTCATCGGCGGGAACCTTGGCTACGCCATCGGCCCCATCTGCGCAGGGGTCGCTGTCGGCCTCATGGGTCTACCCGGTCTCGTCATGCTCGCCATCCCCGGCCTCGTGATGGCGGTGGTGCTCCGGCGCATCCTGCCCAGCCCCGACCGGAGCGCCGTCCCGGAGATCCCCGCCCCCGCCACGAAACCATCGCACCGGGCGATCGGCCTCCTGGTCGCTGCATCAGGCCTCCGGGCATGGGCGATCTTCGGCTCGGTCGCCTTCCTCCCCACCATCCTCACGATGCGGGGGTTCGACCTCGTGACCGC
>JAAZGM010000290.1 GCA_012511245.1 Methanomicrobiales archaeon
ACGCGGTAATTCCCTACCCGCAGTTTGTAGTAGGGGGACCCTTGCAGAGGGTACAGGTGATCGAGGGGACTGTCGCGGATCTTCTCGACGGATGTGACGATCCTCGCAGCAGTTTTTTGGGGGAGTTGCTTCAGGATTTTAAGGGCTTTCTCGGTCCAGATCACCGTATAAGCCATTCAATCGATCCCCAGTTCCCGCTTCAACTCCTCCGTCGTATAGACCCTTCCGGCCTTGATATCCGCAATTGCCTCCTCGATATCGCGGATATCTTCGTCCGTCAGTTCTTCGGCAGCTTCCTCCAGGGCGTCCTGCGTGAGGCGGTCGATCACCTCGTTGTACGTCTCCCGGGGGTAGTTCTTCAGTTTATCCAGCCTCCCCTTCACTTCCGGAGTCACTTTGATCGTTGCTTCCACTGCCATACACCACAGGGTAACATCGATCTTTCCGGCCGGAGCAGAACCCGGCACCGCTATGCAGGATGTTCGTGACGAGCGCCGGGGAGACGTTCAGGACATCTTGCCGCAGGAGCATGACCGCGAAGAAGGTCGCGATGCCTTTGAATCACACCGCTCCATGCCATGCGACACAACGTAGAGATAGTCCGATACCCAAAGACCCGGCGCAGGCAACTGGCTATGACAGGCACCCCGCGGGTTCTACAACCCGGATCCGGGAAAAAAGAGAGTTCAGAAGTATGATCCGCCCTTCTCGAACGCCTCCCGCCGCTCGCGTGCCATCTGCACCAGTCGCTCCTCCACCTCCGGAACACCGAGGATGTAGCCCTTCCAGAGGTCGGTGTAGGGCTCCTCGGGCACGACGATGATCCCTTTGTGCTCCGCGACCCGGTCGAGGATGAGTGATGCCGCTCTGTCGGCGGGATACGCGTCGTCGGGGATCCGGAGTTCACCGTGGGCCTGCCCATCGATACTCTTGTTGAAGATCGGGGTGGCGATGTTTGCCGGGCAGACCGTCGAGAAGTAAAGCCCTTTATCCGCATACTCGTACTTCAGGCACTCGGTGAGGCCGGTGACGCCGTACTTCGTGAGGGAGTAAAGCGCCTGGAACGGCGGCGGGATGATGCCCGCTATCGAACTGGTGTTCACGACATGCCCCGAGCCCTGTTTGAGCATGATCGGCACGGCGGCATGGACACCGTAGACGACGCTCCAGATGTTGGTATCGATGATCGTCTTCCAATCGTCGAGGGTGGCCGCCTCGAACGGGATGGTTCCTCCGACGCCTGCGTTGTTGAAGAGGAGATCCAGTCTGCCGGCCTCAGCCGCCGTACCCTCGATCCCCCTCTGCACATCCTCCTGCTTCGTCACATCCATAACGAGCGGGCGCACCCGATCCCCATGGGCACGGAGCTGCTCCGCGGCTGCGGCAACCTTATCCCGGTTCCGGCCGGCCATGTAGACGATCGCCCCCCGCTTCAGGAGCTCCTCGCTGATCGCATACCCGATACCGGAGTTTGCACCGGTGACGATGCAGACCTTGCCCGTATAGTAATCCGGATCAACCATAATCCTCGCCTCCTTACTCGATGACCCTTGCACCCATCGCGCGAAGGATGGCTCTCCCCTCGACCATTACCGCCTGCGTCACCCGCTTTATGGGCAGGGACGCGAGGCTGTTGACGATGTAGTACTGCGGACTCTGCATCGGGGTCAGTTCGGTCCATCTCAGGCTGGCTTTTCCAACCTGTACCGTCTCTATCTCCATGCCCTGGGGGTAGAGGACGAACTGGGAGAGTTCCGCTCCCGGAGCCCCGACCTTCGGGATGTACCGCCACCCAAAGGTGTTCATGGAGAGGAACTGTGACTTCACGGCATCGAGATCCTGTCCGGTCATCGATCCAGCGGCCTCGAAGTCCATGTTGAGGAAGGTGCTTCCCTCGTAGCTGGCGGTCGTGGCGTAGTGAGGCCGAACGATATGCAGGTCTTCGATATCCGCGTATATCTTCGGTATCCCGGTCTGTTCCCGCCCTCCGAGGATGGGGGCGGTCTTGTTCTCCCAGACCACCAGCGTGTAGGCGCCGTCGAGTTCATCCTTCTTTCCATGGAAACGGACCGGCGCTGCAACGTTGATCAGGTTGTACTGGCCGCCGTGCATCCAGTTGATCTCGGTGAATTTGTTGAATGCAACCTGCACCTCGGGTGCCAGGAGTTCAAACCCTTCCGGGATGTAGTTTTCGAGAAGGTCTTTCTCGGTCTCGTACGTGACAGAGAGACCGGTCGCCCTCTGCGTTACAAGTGTTTCCGGATCGAACTTTCCCCCTCCGAAGTGAACCGGCATCAGGTATGTAAAATCGTCTCGCGGTCGGAACATAATGTTCTCCAATCCGTTCCATACCATTCCATCTGGTATATACTTTCTTAATCGCACTTCTCCCACGATATATTCTTGAAAGGACCTGTTTTATGCTACGTTATGCCAAATAACAGGGAATTTGTCCTGATTGTAGCGACACCATAGGGTGAACGCAATACTACAGTAAAAGAGTGCAGATCAGGATGAATTTCACCTGCAGTACAGCAGACCCAACCGAAGTCAGAACATATATCTATAAATAGCATCTGGGTGCACATCAAAATATTTACCCCGCCGACGGTATGTATCCTTATCTATACGAATAGAACCGGAAGGAGACAATCATGGAATCCGCCAGTCATCCAGAAAAAGAGAGCGATCCTGCCACGAGAGTAGAGTCCGATCTCTCCCTTGAGATCGTCATCCTGATCGTCTTCGGGGTGTTCATGCTCCTCTTCGGTCTGCTCCTCTTTAAGATTCATACAGGGGAGCTCCCGTATGCCCCGGACAGCACCTACGGGCTGTTTCTCGTGATCGTATCGTTTCAGATCATCACGATGGGGAAGACCCCATTCGGCGATCTCCGGCGTTCCTGGGCGGTCATCGTGATCGGGGTGTGTACGGCGGTCGTCGGGATGGTCGCCTGCTTCATCCCCGGATTGCTGGCCGTGCCGGTCCGCATCCTCGTCGGAATCCTCCTCTCCGCCGGGGGAGTCGCGCTCCTCGTGCAGTTGTTCTTCTCCGAAGATAAGGCACGGGTGTGGCTGAAGGTCCCCGGTGTCCTCCGGCACCTGACGGTCGCCTGCATCCTCGTCTACGTGGTCTCGATCGTTCTCGGCATCATCACGCTCCTTCCCGGCATCACGACCGACTACGTGACCGCGGTCCTCCTTATCGCCTACGGCATCAGTTTCTTCTACCTCTCCTGGAGCATCCGGGCAGCCAACCGGCTCTACCCGCCGGCTAGTGCGAAAGTTCCGGGGGGATCGGAATGACCACAAAAGATTCCGTTGCTGGCGGCACCGGCCTGTTCGGGGAGGCCTCTCTCCCTCTCTCGATCGCCCTGGTCATCCCGGTCGCCGCGCTGCTGGTCATCCTCGGGCTGCTCCTCTTCCCGGTGAACCTGGGACTGATCCCGTTCTCCCCGGACGGCCAGCTCGGCCTGCTGCTCGTCATCATGGCCATCCAGATGCTGGCCCTGGGAGAGACCCCGATGGGCCAGTACAGACGCTCACACCTCCTGATCGTCATCGGGATCGTCTTCGCCGCTCTGGGGATCTTCTCCTGCATCGTTCCTGGCATCCTGACCGATGTGATCCGGTTGCTCCTTGCACTCTTAAACATCGCCGGGGGAGCGATACTCCTCACGAAACGGTTCCTCCCGATGCTGCGCGGTGTGGGTCCCACCGCGGATCTGGCCTCCCTTCCGCCCATCTACAAACGGCTCCTCGGTACCCTGACTGTTCTGAACGTCGTCTCGATCGCGTTCGGTATCAGCATGCTCCTGCCGGGCCTCGTCCCGGGGATGGTCATCGCGGGGATCGTCGTGATCAACGGCCTGCTCCTCTTCAGCCTTGCATCCATCCTCATAAAGATCAGTTAGCCAGGGGTCGCGGCGCCAATCTCTCGCCGCAACCGACGGCAGCAAAGCACCGGGGCACCTCACCGTGCCCCGGAAGAATAGTCCTGTGGAGTCCGTCACCCCTCCCCTCTCATCGCCCTCATCTCCTTTGCCCGACCGATGAGGTACTCGAGTTCCACGAGTTCTCCAACACTCCCACAGGCGCCTCTGCTGCACGCCTCGTCGTGCAGCCTCCAGCACTCCTGCTCGATGCGGTTGAGGTCGGCCATGGTATAGAGGTGGTACCGGGCGAAGATGTCCCTGTGCTCGTTGACAAACGCGGCAATCTCCTCGAGGAGAGCCAGCCGATCCCCTTTGTGCCCCGGCGGGCCTGCCGCGCACCGGCCTGGCCGGGAAGTTGTATGGTCCATGATACGTCCTTGTCGCCTGGAAGGTTATTTTTTCCGGAACGGGCGAGTAGAAAAAAAGGTTGTGCGACCGGGACGAGGAGTGCGTTCGTCCCGGCAATCCCGCCTGCTATAATTCATGAACGAACCCAACATCGACGCCGACGACGGTGCCGGCCGCGTCCCTGACCGGGGCATACCCGGGAGGGTGGTGGTGGTCTCGTTGCCCCATTCGTCGACGTAGAACCAGGGTTAAACAGAGGATACCTCAAATCCGGCGAGGTAGGAGGCTTCGGGGTCGGGAACGTAGTGGCCGCCGCCGATCGCGTATGCGCCGACGCTGGCGTAGTCCGCATCAACGACGTACTCGGTGGTGTTCTCGGTCTTACGCATCGTGTAGATGTAGATGACCCCGGGGTTCTCAGCCCGGAAGGCGTCGAATCGGTCGTGGATGGCGGTGTAGGGCGGTGTGGTTTCGTCGCCGGGCTTGAGCGCGGCAAGCGCATCGCCGCCGATCTGTTCTGCAACCTCCGCCGCGAGGGCCTTCGCCTCGTCCAGCGTGAGCACCTTCTGCACCGGCACGATCGTGCCGAAGGCCGGTTCGGTCTCGCCGGGAGCAAATACGACCATGATCCCCGCGGCAACGACGATCAGCGCAACAATAGCGACTATCAGGATGTTCTTAGCGGCCATGTCGGATACTCCTTCTCCCCCTGCTCTTCACCGGCATTCCGCTCCGGCTGATGGAAAACGCCCTCGGGTACCGGGCGCGGGCAGGAGATATCAGCAGAGTTCCAGTATGCTTGACCAGACAAACGCCGCCTCCGGACGTTCAACCAGCGCCGAGCAGCCACTTCCAGAGCGGGATATACCGGACCGCTCCCTCCTTCTTCTCGGTGTCTTTCGTGAGAAGGATGCACTCCCGCACCTGGGAGCCGTGGAGGTCTGCGAAAGCAAGCAGCGCTTTCTCCTCCCGGGCGGGGAGAAGATCCGTATAGGAGACATTGATCGCCGAGAGCGACCGGTCGGGATGTTTGACGACAAAATCGACTTCACCCTGTTTCTTCCAGTAATAGACCTCACGACCTTGCTTCTTAAGTTCGATGAAGACGAGGTTCTCTGCAAGCCTTCCTTCGTCTTCTGAGAACCGGAACGACACGGCGTTCCGGAGGCCATTATCGATGCAGTAGATCTTTTTGTTGTTCCTGCTCTGTGTCTTGAGCGAATAACTGAAGTACTGGACCTCAAAGAGGATCTTGGCCTTCTCCGCGTAGTAGAGATACTCCTTGATGGTCTTGAAGTCAATGCCAAGCACCTCCTGAAGGTTCCGGTAGGAATAGAGCGAGGTTACGTTCGTCATGCAGTAGGCGAGCAGATCGCCGAGGGCTTTCTGGTTTCGCACGTCGCTGACTCGCACGATGTCGCGATAGACGATGCTGTCGTAGTATGCCCTCAATTGATCTCGCCGGATCATCTCGTCATCCTGGAGGACGACCTGCGGGAAGCCTCCCTCCCTGAGATACTCACCGAGCAGGTGCAGGAGCCGGTACTTCGCCGCCGCGAGCGTGACGGGGTCGTGCGGCAGGTCCTCGCCCGAGAAGGCCACGTATTCCGCAAAATCAAGCGGGTAGACATGGACCGGGAGATACCGCCCGGCAATGAGCGTCGAGAGGTTCGAGTCGAGGAGGTAGGACGTCGAACCGGATATAACGAGGGTGAACTGCTTCCGGTCATAGAGTGATTTCACCCACCGCTCCCAGCCCTCGATGGTCTGGATCTCGTCGAGGATGAGGTAGGCCGCGTCACCGCCGTACACGTCCCTCCGATAGGTCTCTAGCAAGGTCTCGAGTGGATCTTCAAGGCGGGTAATCTCCGGCTCGTCGCAGTTCACAAAGAGTATCGACCGCGGGTCGACCTGACGGTTGCAGATAAGGTCGTCGATGATCTGGAAAAGGAGCGTCGTCTTGCCCGAACGGCGCACCCCCGTAAGGACGACGATCTCCCCTGTCCCAAGGTACTTCTGGATCTTCGTGAAGTACTTCTCCCGCCGTATACCTGCTTTGAAGGGCTTTCCACTCCACCAGGGGTTGAGAGCGGTCAAGAGGTCAAGGGCCGAGGGCATATGGTTTGTTGGACTATACTCTAGCATAAATGTTTGTTTTCATTGGATTATAATCGAACGAAATAGATGATCCCCGGGATCTTCTTTCACCAGCATGCCGGGATGCCGTCATCGATACCGTGGTGCCTTCACGCTCCCACCCGGGCGAAAGGTTGAGATCCGAAGTCTACGAGATGAAAAGAGCTGAAACAGTCAGAGTCCCACCACCAGATCCTCCGATCCCGTGATCGCCCGGACGATCCCGGCAACGACCGTCCTCTCCTCCGGCTGCAACTTTGTGTAATACAACCTTGTATCGTTCGCCTCGACGATCGCCACAGCATCCGCGATCGGCCTCAAGAACCGTTCAAACCCGGGCCCTCCGGATGCGATGATCCGGCGAACGGCACTCCTGATCGCGGCGACCCGGCCTTCCCCGATGATCCCTCTCAGGAAACCCGCTGTGACCCTTTGTGCCGTGCCCGTGTCCAGATCTTTCGCGTATCCATATGCTTCATCTATCAGCGAGAGGCCGTTCGCCTTGTTTCCGCACAGGAGTTCCTTTTGTGCAAGATCGAGGGAAGACTGCATCAGTTGTGCCGCCCGAACAGGTTCTCCCGGCTCTGTCCCGGCAATATATGAGGGCGACGGCTCCTGCAGGGAGGCCCCCGGCCGCCCGTACCAGGCCTCCAGGAACCCGATAAGGGCATCCATGCGGTCCCGGCCGGCCGGCCTCCGCATCACCCGCCACAGCCGGAAGAGACGATCCCGGACCTCGTAGGTTGTCCTCTTCCCCATCGGGCGGGAGACGACGTACCCGTCTGCTTCCAGCCTCCGGAGCTGGGCGTTCACCGTCGCCGGGTCCAGCCGAGCTTGCTGTGCGATATCCTTCGGCGTGAGCGGGGTTTCTGCGGTGAGGAGTGTATCGAGGATGAGCCGCCGCTGTCCCGGAAGTCTCCGGAGCACCTCCTGATAGTAGGATGTCTGCTCGTCCACCAGACGGAAGAAAACGGCTCCCATATCATCACTCCCACACCGTGAGACGATCTCGTACAGCCGGACCACCAGCCGTGGGTTGCCGCCGATGAGGTGCCGGATGGCCTCGATGCCGGGCTCATACTTCCCGAAGTTCTCGATGAAGGCGGTATCGCCGTCGGCCTCTGCGACCCTCTGCATGAGTTCCTTTGATTCGGCACAGTCGAGTTCCCGGAGGTGAAAGACCCGGAAGAAGTTGTAGAACGGCTCGTCGTGATCCAGAACCCCGGGAAAGAGCGACGGCGCCGATGCGACCACCGAGAAGATGCCTGTCCGCTGAAACGCCGACCGTAGCGCCCGCACCTCGTGTTTGTCCATCCGGGCAAAGATCTCGTGGATGTTCTCGATGAATACCACAACCGGCCTTCCTTTCGCCGATATAGCGATCGTCTCGACTGCTGCCTCGCGGACCAGCAGGTCGTCGCCGAGCGCAGTTACGCCGGAGGTCTCGACTCCCATCTCTGCGAGCACCCGGCAGAAGAAGTCCGATGCCCTGAACATCGAGCACTCCTCCCCTGCAAGGCATACGGGGATCACCCGGTCGGAGAGGCCGTCACGCATCCTCTGGTAGAGCAGGCTCATCAGGTGCGATTTTCCGGCGCCCCGGTCCCCGACCAGGAGGAAGAACCGCGACGTTCCACCGCGGGATGCCTGGTCCATCTCGTTGTACAGGCTCTCAAGAAGATCCTGCCGCCCGATGAGGAGGTGCTCGAGGGCCTCCCGGTCCAGAGCCGCCGGGAAGTAGCGGTAACACCTACCAGGTGCCGGCATGGTATATCCTCCACCAGTCCCGGAGCATCTTCGAGTAGAACCGCAACTCACCGGAATGCTCCGAATTGACGTAGAAGTCATGGTTCAGCTGTGCCAGCAGCGCTAAAAATGCATCCTCGCTCTCTGATGCGGTGCTCTGCCTGAAGATATCATAGGCAATCCCCACAGGCAGGGAGCCCGCGACGCTCACCCTGCTCAGGATGGCGCGTGCGGCCTTTGCCTCCTGCCCGGAATAGGTTGTCTGGAGACGGCGCGAGTAGTGCTCGAAGTAGTGGCGTCCCTCGCTGCCGAGGATCCTCCTGTTGTAGACCCTCTCGACCAGCGCCGGGGAGGGCACCCCTCCGGAGATATCCGCTTCTTCCTTCAGGCCGGCAAGCACGATCATGATGAAGTAGGGGATGTAGGGCTCGCCCACGCAGTCGAGGACGGCCCTTCCGATCTCCGGGGAGTACTCCCACCTTTCTTCCTGAAAGACGCGTTCGACGACGGAGAGTGCGATACCTTCTTCGAACCCGCCGATGGTGACCCTCCGGAAGTCGTTGATGACCGGGGTTCCACCGATGTTGTAGACGACATGGTCGATGCTGACCGATCCTCCGACGATGAACCTCGCCCCGGGCGAGATCTGCCGCAGCCGCCGGAACCAGTGCAGGAACTTTCTCGCGTCTTCGGCCTCCATGTTCTGTATCGCGACCGGGAACTCATCGAGGATGATGCAGACCGGCCCGGTGAGTCCGGCAAAGATCTCGTCGACCTTCCGCGCTTTCTCGTGCCAGTCGTCCGAGAACTCCGCTCGCAGGCGGCTGCGGAGCTTTGCCCTGAAGGCCGGGGTCTCGATCTCGTCGATGTTCTCCTGCACCAGGGCAAACGCCTTTCCGAGAGCAGAGAAGATCCGGGTCTTCGGGCTCGCCCCCTGGCACTCGACGAGCGCCGCAACGAGATCGGTGATGAATTCTCCCGGCGAGTTGACGCTCTCGACTTCGAGGAAGACGCACGGCTGGTGCTTGCTCTCCAGGTCTCTCTCGATCTTTCGCATGATCGAGGTCTTGCCGAACCGCCGGGGGGGCGACGAGCATAACGTGGTCGTTCTTGATGGTGCTCAGGATGAGCGCGGTCTCACGTTCGCGGTCGACAAAGTCGTCTCCCGTTGCGGGACTTCCTACCGGCAGCATGATGTACCAATGAGAGTGTTGTATAACAAATATGTTATATAACAATTTCGTTATGCTATAGCGTTCCGTGACGGCGGGGGATCAGCTCATCCAATATTGGAGAGAGGCGAGCCGATGAAAAACAGAGGGGGTCTGGTAGCCCCGGAGGATGGAATGCCTTCAATTTATATGGATTACCCTTGCAGCGTCTGGATCTGGATGAGGTTGCCGCAGGTGTCGTCGAGGACCGCTATGGTCACCCCGGGAACGACTTCGGTCGGCTCCAACGTGAACTTCACGCCCTGTGCTTTGAGCCGTTCATACTCTGCACGGGTGTCCGTGACGCCGAAGGACGCGGCGGGGGGATGTCCTGTTCGAATATTCCCTTCTGGTATGCCTGTACCACCGGATTGTCGTTCGGTTCGAGCAGGAGTTCGGTCTCGTCCAGATCGTCGGGGGCAACGACGGTGAGCCACCGGTAGCCTTCGGCAGAGACGTCGCTCTTCTTCACGAAGCCGGTGCGGCTCGCGGAGGCGCGGAATCCGTGGTTGCAGCCTTCGCTTTCATCGGGTTGGCACGTGTCCGGGGCAGGGGCGCTTGTGCACGAGGGGCTTGCACAAATTACCGGTATCATACAGTCGCGCTGCTTGAAGCAGGTTCTATGAATGTGAAGGAAGCGGCACTCGCACAGATACCCATTATATGTCATCGGGTAATGTACTCTCATGCGCAGGGATGCATTGTGACAGGAAGCCTGAACTACCATATCCTCCTCCGCCCGGAGCCGGAAGGCGGGTATACCGTCACTGTGCCGAGCCTTCCAGGGCGCATCACCTTCGGGGCGACCGTCAATGAAGCGATAGCGATGGCACGGGAGGCCGTCGAGGTCTACATTGAGCATCTCCAGGAGAAGGGCGAGGAGGTTCCCAACTGAGGAAAGAGTGCCTGAGTATACCCTGACCGTCGAAGTCCATGCCTAAACTTCCGGTACTCACAGCCCAGAAGATCATCAAGATCCTGGAGAAGCAGGGATTTGTGCTTGACCGGGTGAAGGGAAGCCACCACCTCTTCTATCACCCGGAAGCGAAGCGCCAGGTTGTCGTCCCGGTGCATGGTCGGGAGGTCCCGACCGGCACGCTTCTGGAGAACCTCAAGCAGGCCGGGATTGAGCGGGAGGAGATTGAGGATCTTTAGTTATTACCGTGCTTCAGCGGCGAGATCGTTGATCACTCTCTGATAAATGTTGCCATTATAGCGCTGTGTTGCATAACTCTGATCCACTGACCCCAACCTAGAAGATGCCGGACGTCCCTTTCGCCCCTTCATGCCACGAAATGAACGTTGGGGACGCCCGTACCCCGATAAGCGTGACTGGAGTATATATAATAAGCTCCTGACCAAGCGCGGTGAGTTCTATCTCTCACTTGACTTTGTCGACCAGTGGGATGCCCAGCTCGCCGAGATGAACGCTGGCAAACGTGGCCGATCCTTTCAGTATCCAGAATCGTTCATTGCCTGGATGGCTCGCATCCACATCTTCCTGCAGATGCCCTACCGCCAGATGGAGGGTTTTGTCCGGAAACTCGTGACATTCATCCCCTCTCTCAAGGCAGCCGATTATACCACGCTCTTTTGTCGAATCAAGAATCTGGATCTCTCACTCGAGGTATTCCCTGAGATCCTTGCCGACGATGTCATCGTCACCGCCGATAGCACCGGGATCAAGGTCACGAATCGAGGAGAGTGGATGCGCGAGAAATGGGGGGCCAGACATGGTTGGATCAAGGTGCATCTCATGATCGATGTCGAGACCAACCAGGCGCTCGGTCTGGAGATCACCGATGAAGCCGTACAGGACGATCTGAGGTTCATTCCCCTCCTCGACCAGACCCAACAGAACTGTGGCGAGGAACACCCGGTATACCGAGTTCTCGCGGACGGGGCCTATGACCGGAATGAACTCTTCAATATCCTCGAACACCGGGGAATCGCGTCGGGCATCAAAACCAGGGTCAATACTGCGACCCATTCGACCGGGTCATCCTATCGAGCCGAATGCGTCAGAAACCGAAACAGATGGGGAGGATACCCCAGGTGGGCGGTGGTAGTCACCTACGGGATGCGGTGGAAGGTCGAGGGGTTCTTCTCCGGCTTTAAACGGATCTTTGGGGAGAAGGTGCACGCAACATCACGAAAAGGGATGTTTCGTGAAATCAGAATGAAAGTGAACGGATATAATAGAATGCTGGCTTGGCTAGGAGGGGAACGGCTGTAGGTATTATGCAACACAGCAAACTGACCCAAAAATTATATACTTGATCTCAGTATTTTAGTTCGACCTGAGCCATGCATATTACGCTGATCAACACGGACGATGAAGTCTGGGCAATCGGAATGAGGGGCATCTCTTCAGTGCTCCGTAAAGCAGGACATAAAACCACGATGATATTCGCCGGTGCATCTGATGTGCCCATCACTGACCAGGTGATACAGGAGATCGCTACGGTTGTCGGGAATTCCGAGATCATCAGTATCAGTTCGATGTCCCGGGGTTCGATGAGAGCCAAGATGCTGATCGAGGGTCTCCGTCCTCTTGGGAGGTTGATCGTCTGGGGAGGGATTCACCCCACGCTCTTTCCAGAGGATTGCATACCCCATGCAGATCTTGTTTGTCGGGGTGAAGGCGAGGAATTCATGCTTGACCTCGTGGAGCGGGTGGCTTCAGGTAAGGGGTTTGCGGATATTCCCAATGGGGCTTACCTTTTCGATGGTAGAACCATCTTAAATGATCTCCGCCCCCCGATCGCTGATCTGGATGAACTGCCGTTCCTTGATTTTGACTTCGAGAACGAGTATGTTCTAGATCGGACAGGGATGCTGGTACCGAACGCCGGAATGAGAGAAAAAGGCGTCGTTCTTTTCAGTGGGGCCCGTGGATGCAATAACAGTTGCACCTACTGTTCGAATTCACGACTCAAGGCGATCTATAAAGGTAAAGGTCACTTTGTGAGAAAAATGTCCATTTCACGTTTTGTAGAGGCCGCAAAAGTATATCAGCAACAGTTTCCACGATTAACGTGTTTTTATTTCACGGACGAGGATTTTTTCTCCCGCTCTGAAGAAGAGATGCGGGAGTTTGCCGAAACCTATCCGGACATAGTGGGGCTTCCGTTCGAGTGCATGGCTTCTCCACGACAGATCACTGAGGAAAAGGTAGCCCTGGCAACGAAGGCTGGCATGTACCTCATCGACGTTGGCCTGGAGAGTGGCAGCGAGAGGGTCAGACGGGAGGTCTTTCATCGCCACATCACCGATGAAATGCAATACCGGGCGGCGCTCGCCGTCAACGCATATGCACAACAAGATTCTGTGTTGTATTTCCTGATTCTTGGAAATCCCTACGAACAACGCCAGGATCTGATCGATGGAGTGCATCTTCTAAAGGCGTTGCCGCACCCGTTTTCCCTGCGGATCTATAACCTTGTGCTGCTGCCCGGAACCAATCTCTATGAAAAGGCTGTTGAAGACGGTATCATCAAGGGCATTGGCGACAGCGCTTCTGAGCTTGATTTCCTCGCTGGATACGACCACAGAACTCACGACTGGAAGAGGCAGAATATCTACCTGAACGGGCTGATATCACTGATGGGCGGGAGATCCACACGGTGGCGAATGGGTCTGGTGCCAAGAAAGTTCATCCCGATCTTAACCAGTTCGCGAGTTGTCGACTATTGTGATTGTCATCCACTGATCAGTGAGATGGTCGTGTATCTAGGGATTTTCCGTGTCTGGATACCAGAGGCGATTAGCAGATCTCAAGATAAGATACACCGGTACGCCACCCGTATCATGGGATGAAAACATTCTTCTGATGCTGGTGACCTCGTGCCAGAGTGCGGCGTTGAAAGATTTTCCCCCGCTTCAAAGCGGCGGCAAAACGCCTGATCCAAACTCTCCTCGACCACTCTCGCGAACTGTGCTGCCGGGTATAGGTGAGTCTTAATCAGCGGATTCCAGAGTCCGGTAGCTCTCTGCAGACATGAATCTGTTAAGTTATCGGCAACCCGATTAACCCCGATTGGTTCCTCATTTGTGATTGTTGTGACTGCTCCCCCGATTGAAATCGGGGGCATCCAGGGCATTTCAGCCCAGAGACTGCAGCCCCAATCTCATAATATTGATCGCCGCGTTCTGGTCGCGGTCCATCATCAGCCCACAATGGGGACATATATGGACTCGATCAGAGAGGGTCTTTTTGACGATCATACCACATCCGGAACATCGCTGTGACGTGTTTCTGGGGTTCACCCGAATCACCTGAGAGCCAGCCTCTTCC
>JAAZGM010000291.1 GCA_012511245.1 Methanomicrobiales archaeon
CCGGCGTCAATCTGGCAGGTCCTATCCCGCTGCCCACGAAGAAACTCGTGGTCCCCACCAGGAAGAGCCCTGACGGCGAAGGTACCGCAACCTGGGACCGCTGGCAGATGCGGGTGCACAAGAGGCTTATCGATATCGATGCCGACGAGCGTGCACTTCGCCAGTTGATGCGCATCCAGGTTCCAAAAGATATCGGCATTGAGATTGTGCTGGAGAGCTGAGGTGAGCGCGGCGTGAAGGCCGCCACGTTCGCGGCAGGATTCCGTGAACGGCTACTCTCATTTGAGGGGCTATTCCTCCTCATATTTCTGGCAACGATTGCCCTCCGATTCTACACACTGGACTTAAAGTTATTTCACCACGACGAAGCAATCCACGCGTGGTTCTCCTACCGGCTCCTGACCGAAGGGACGTATGCCTACGATCCCATGTATCATGGGCCGTTCCTCTATTACACGACGGCCGGGATCTTCTCGCTCCTTGGTGACTCCGATCTCGTAGGGAGGCTCCTTCCCGCGCTGCTTGGCACCCTGCTCGTCCCGCTGCTCTACCCCATCTACCGGCTCGGCTATCTCGACAAGAAACAGACACTTGTCGCGGCGCTCTTCCTCGCCGTATCGCCGAACATGGTCTACTTCTCGCGATTCCTCCGAAACGACATCTTCATCGCTTTCTTCACGATGGTGCTCCTCGTCGCCCTCCTCTACTATTTCGAGCGGCACAAGGTGCAATACGCGATCATAGCCGGGGCGGCGATCGGCTTTGGGATGTCGACAAAGGAGAACATGCCGATCATCGTCCTGATCTTCGGGGTATACCTCCTTTACCTGATCTGGACAGGAAAAGTCCAACTCCCGCAACGCTGGATCCGGGATCTCGTGGTGGGAGGACTCATCGCGGTCGGGATCATGGCGATCTTCTACTCATCGTTCGGCGCCCACCCCGAGGTGCTCATGGACGGGTGGCTCAGGGCTATCGAGCACTGGACCTCGATGCACCAGGCCCAGCGCCTTGGCGGGCCGCCCTACTTCTACATCCTGCTCTTCATCCTCTACGAGGTGCCGATCCTGATCCTCGCCGTGGTCGGGGTTCTGCAGTTCATCGATATCCCGGGCATCGTCTCCCGCTGGAAGGAGCGGAGGATGGAACAGAGGGAGAGCCCCGGCGAGGAGGGGGAGGAAGAGGCGATCCAGGTGATTGAGACCCCGGCCGTTGAGCAAAAACCGGGTCTCAGGGACCGACTCCGCGAGATCCTCTCGGGCGGTGGAGAACCCCGGGTGATCGACCGGCAGAAGGAGTTCGCGAGGTTTGCCATCTTCTGGATGGTTCTCTCGCTTGCGGTCTACGCCTACATCGGCGAGAAGGTGCCATGGCTGATCCTCCACCAGCTCCTGCCCATGATCTTCGTCGCGGTCTATCTGATGACCACGAAGAAGGCGGTCATCGCCACCGTGGCAGGCATATTCCTGATCGCCATGACGCTCCATGTGGCGTTCACCCCGGCAGACATCAACGAACCCATCGTGCAGGTCCAGAACTCCGAAGATCTGCGGGAAGTCTTTGCGAAGATCGATGCTGCAGACAGGGTGGCGGTGGCGACCGAGACCTACTGGCCGCTGCCCTGGTACTACCGGGGCGACCACGCTGCAAAGCTCAGTTATTACAGCCAGAAGGTGAGTGATTCGACGATATACGGCAGTAACTTCGATCTCGTGATCACTCACGACGCGGATACCTACCCGGTTCTCGAAGGGTATACGATGGAAACCTACCGGCTGAACTACTGGTTCTCGTACGAGGAGAACAAGGACAGGCTGCTCGAGTACTACTTCCTGCGGGACGGGAAGGTGGGGAGCAGGAACCTTGAGGTGTTCTCGAAAGTTCACCCGGGGATGACTGCGTAGTAGAGCGCTGCATCCGGATGCCCGACCGAGAAGAGGGTCTGTGCGGCATCCACCTGCGAAAGGGAGGGCGCCCCACAGCACCGCCCCCGGGTTCACTGAACCAGGATACGTTCTCGTTTTTGTCGCACTTTGCACCGTTCATGCCCTGACGGCCCCGGGATCCCGATCTATGGCCGGCTGCACCACCCAACAGCGGTGAACGGCATATTCACCTGAGAGAGGTATAAGTCCCGGCAACCCGCTGCACGGGGAGAAACCCGTATATCCGGCTCACGGTATGGTATCAGGCACCACCCCCTCACGCCAACGCGGCCGGGATCCGGAACCTGTGAAGATGCCCCGCTCTCAAACCCGAACTGGATCGTCGATGAGAAAACCCTCAGGCGGGATCACAGAGGCCTGAGGGCGACCTAAACCTCTCCAGGATGGGTAAAGCATACACCAGAAGATGCAAGAGGAGGGGAAGAACAGGAGAAAAGAGGGTGTGGTAAGAGGGGTTACCCGAGTTCATCCCAGCCGGTCTTCTTCCGGTAGAGGAAAACACCCACAACGATGAGGACGATGAGGACCCCGATGCCGATGTAGAGGAGAAGACCACCATTGAGACCGTTGAGGCTGAACCCATCGCCGATCCGCTCCCTGAGATCGGTTGCATCCTTCAGAGCATCGTCTGCCTTGTTCTGGCTGTCAGTCGCTTTCGAACGAGCCAGCGAGTAGTTCTTGGCATTCAGGTTGTCCTGTGCCTGGGAGTAGAACTGGGTAGCGCTCTCGCGTTTGGTCATGATAGCGACTACCTGTGGATCACTTCCCATGGAACGGTTCTCGACAAAGTAGGTGATCAACTCATCGACCGACTCGATTGTTGCGCCGGCATCAGCGACCATCTTCTCAGCCCATGCCTTGTCAAGGAGCGTTTTCGACTCGTCTATGGCCTTCGTGGCAGTGGAGATGTAACTGGCCGCCTGGGACGGCCCTGCAGATGCAGCGCTCGTGAGAGCCTGGCTTGCAGCATTATACTTATTCTGCGCAGCGGCGACGTCCACACCCTGTGAGGACTTCTCGTCGATGTCGGCCTTCAGGTCCTTGAGGCGCTGCTGCTGGGCAGAGAGGGAACCTGCGACCTGGGCTGAATCCACGACGTCACGGTTCCAGGAGTGAGTATCCCTAACGTCCTTATCCCGCATGTGATCGATCTTGGCAATCAAGACCTTCGTGCCCCCGGTCGAGGGGACGGTGCCGCGCAACTGGGCATCAAGTTCGATATTACCGTCACCATAGGAGAGCTCAAACTCCGTCAGAACCGGGTAGAACCCGGTCTTTTTGGTGGTATAGATGGCGACCCCGTCACGGTAGACCGTGAAGTCCCAGACGGCGTTCTGCAGTCCGGTGCTAAACTCGAGCGTCTCGTCGTTCAGGTTACGATTATCCATATCGTAGGTGAGCACGTAACGCGCGTTCACCTGCTGGCCAGACTCGAGAGCGCCGCTTGCAGGGTTGATCGTCTCGGTCTTGACAGTGAATGCCGATGCCGCCTGCACGACACAGACAAGTGCCAGCAGGAGAATAAACCATCTGGTAATGTTTGTCTTCATGCGCGCCTCCTCACTCGAATAGGGGCTCTATGCCGTCATCAAACATGGTCGAGCGTTTCTCTTTTGACTTCAAAACATCTTCCTTTGTAGCCTTTGCAATCTCAAGGAGATCGGTGATCCGGGGAACATTCCCGATCGTCGCGAGAACCACCACCGCAGCGATGTAGTCGCTCTGCACGGGGTAGTCTCCGCCCCGCACCTCGACGCCGGCGATGTTCTCTTCGACCCAGCTCTTCGATTTCTCGACGCCCTTCCGGTCCATCTCATCCGGAGGCCCTGCAAGGAGAACAAGACCCCGCTCCGCTGTCGAGTAGTCGCACGGCAGGGTGAGCCGCCCGAGCATGGCCCGCCGGACAAGAGCGATGATCTTCGCCGACTTGTCCTCGCCGGTCAGAACCTCCTCGGTCTTCTCCTTCTTCCGCAGGAGGCCGGAGAGGAAACCCTGGCTCTGCTTCGTGCGCGGGCTGATCTTCTCGCTGATGGCGTATCCGACGGAACTGATGCCGCCGCCGCGAAGGGTGTTGATAACCTCGCTCGAGTCCACGACCATCTCACCGACGCCGGCCTTGCCGACCTCGCCCGCACGGAAAAGCACCCCGAACCGGCGGACGATCTCGTCGTTCAGCCGGTTGTACGCATCTTTGACGCTCTCCCCCTCGTTCTTCCAGGCGCTATTATCGAAGATGAAAGTATTATCCGCCTCGTTCACCAGGGTGCTCAGAGAACGGGCTGCGTTATACGAGTAGAGTCGGCCTTCCTCGGGGGCGGGCAGGATGCCGATCGCATAGACCGGTTCACGATAGATGCGTTTTAAGTGCCGGGCAAGCACAGGCGAACCTCCGGACCCGGTTCCGCCACCGAGACCGGCGATGATGACGAAGGCATCGATGTCATGCGTACCCCGCGAATCGATGGCGTTGATGATGGCATCAATCTCATCGGCAGTCACCCGCGCGCCGGTTACATTATCAGTCCCGACACCATGGCCTTTCACCACGGTCTGGCCGATCAGGAGCCGATCCTTGAGTTCGATGTTCTTCAGCCCCATCAGGTCGGTACGCGCAGTATTTACGGCGATACCCCTGAAACTCGATGTCTGCATTCGTTTGTCTTGTTCAATGAACATATCGACAATTTTGCCCCCGGCCTGACCAAATCCTATGAAGAAGACCCTCATTCAGCTTCACACCCTCATATTGACTAATTAAATATATCCACACTTATGTATAAAGACCATGCATACATTATAACCCAAAAGTCTTCATATAGATTTTATACACGGGGATAAATGATGAAGATCTGCGTTGTAGGGGGGGGTCTGTCCGGCCTGGTCTCGGCCCTTGAGCTTGCCGGGACACACCAGGTCGATCTCTTTGAGCGAAGATCCGTCCCGGGCGGCTGCCTTGGATCGTACCGGATCGGAGATTACTGGATCGAGGAGTACTATCACCACTGCTTTGCCGGTGATGCCGCCCTGCTCAACCTCTTTGACACACTGCAGGTGACGGATCGGCTGGTATGGCTTCAAGGCTCCACCGGCTACTACATCGACGGAACCATCCACCCGCTCACCACCCCGACCGAGATCCTGCGCTACCCCCACCTCACGTTCATCGAGAAGGCCCGTCTTGGCCTCCTGACCCTTCGCTCCCGCCGGTTCGATGTCGCGGCGCTCGACGCCATCACGGCAAAGGAGTTCATCCTCGATAACCTCGGCCCCGGCATCTATGCCTCGTTCTTTGAACCACTCTTGAAGAGCAAGTTCGGCGAACGCCGTGACGAAGTCTCCGCCGCCTGGCTCATATCCCGCATCGCCATCCGGTCCGACCGGGGGGCAGGGGGCGAGCGCCTGGGATACCTGAAGGGCGGTTTCCGACACTTCGTTGCACGGCTCGAAGAGGAGGCGGAGCAGCGGGGCGCCTCGATCATGCCGGACACTCCCGTCGAGGAGATCCGGCGGGAAGGGAGCGGCTGGCGTGTCAACGGGAGGATGTATGATACCGTCGTATCGACGCTCCCCCCGCAGGTGACCGCAGAACTCGCCGGCCTCGATATCCCCCGGGTGCCCTACCAGGGCGCGGCCTGCATGACCCTCGCACTCGACCGCGACGTGACCGACGGGATATACTGGCTGAACATGAAAGATACAGCCCCTTACGGTGCGGTGGTCTCGCACACCAACTTCGCCCCGCTTGAGTGGTATGGCGAGCATATCGTCTATCTTGCATCCTACTTCACCGGCCAGCCCCCTGAAAGGCTCGAAGAATCGATGCTTGCTGATTTTTGCCGCCGGTTCTCCGTCGACGAGGGCGAGGTGCACTGGCACCGGCTCGCGGTCGACCCGTATGCCGGCCCGGTCTACACGACAGGGCTCCGGAAACGTCTGCCCGACTACGAAGAGCACGGACTCTTCCTTGCCGGGATGTTCAGCCCGCCGAACTACCCGGAACGGAGCATGAACGGCTCCGTCGTCGCCGGCAGGGAAGTGGCAAAGAGGGTTCTTGCGAGGTACCCGGATGCGTGAGACCGAGGTGAGCGCCGTCCTCCCGGTCTACAACGATCTTGCAGCACTCAGAACCGCCATACCACGGTCGCTTGAGACCCTCGAAGGGATCGCCCCGGGGAGGTTTGAACTGATCGTCGCCGAGGATGGGAGCACCGATGGGAGCGCGGAGTTCGTCAGGGATTGCGAGGCAAAAGATCCCCGGGTTCGCCTGTTCCATTCCGACGAACGGCTTGGGCGGGGACGGGCGCTCAACCGCGCGTTTGCCGGGGCAAACGGATCGATCGTCTGCTACTACGATGTGGACCTTGCGACCGATATGCAGCACCTCTCCGAACTGGTAGGCGCCATCCGCGACGGTCACGATATCGCAACAGGCTCCCGCCTTCTCCCCGAGAGCGCCATCGTGCGGAGCGGTGGGCGGGAGATCGCAAGCCGCGGTTACAATATGCTTGTCAGGACAATCCTCAGGAGTTCCCTCTACGATCACCAGTGCGGGTTCAAAGCGTTCCGGCGCGACCGCCTTCTCCCCCTGCTCCCGTCGGTGAGCGCAGAGCACTGGTTCTGGGACACCGAAGTGCTTATCAGGGCACAGAAGAACGGCTACCGGATACGGGAACTCCCCGTGCAATGGCAGGAGGGGGAAGGGACGACAGTACGGAGGAAAGACGTGGTTGAGATGGGATCGGCGGTTCTTCGCCTCTGGTGGCGGCTCCATGTGGAAGAAGGTTAGCGCCGTCGTCATCCCCACCCTGATCGCGATCGGGATCGTCGCTTACATGCTCTATCGCGTATGGGACGACCTCCTGCTGACGCTCGAACATGCGGTGCTCCCCTACCTCTTTGCCGCCGTCGCGATCTGCATCACCGCCTGGACACTCCGGGGATACCGCTACCGGTTCATCCTGCAGGGGCTCGACGTCAGAAAAAACCTCTGGTTCTCGACCGCCTGCATCTTCATATCCCAGACGGCGAACCTCATCGTCCCCGCGCGCCTCGGCGACTTCGTGCGGATGCTCATCCTGAAACACGATGATAGCGCCACCTACTCGCAGGGGTTCTCGTCCCTCATCGTCGAGCGCGTCTTTGATATCCTGATGATCGCCATACTCGGCGCCGTCGCGCTCCCGTTCGTCCTCGCAGTGCTCGAGGTCCCCGACTGGTTCATCACGATCATCCTCGTCCCCCTCGCCGCAGGAGGCATCTTCTTCGTCATGCTCCTCTGGTCGGGCAGGATAACGTCTGAGAACCGGATCCTCGCCGCCATCCAGAGGATGCTCGACGAGGTGAAGCGGGCATCCCTCAATCCCCGGGCGCTCGGTGTGCTCAGCGGTTCATCGCTCCTGATATGGCTCGTCGATGTGATGGTCTGCTACGCGGTCGTCCTGATGTTTCAGGTGCCGATCCCGTTCGGCATCATCGTTCTTGCGATCGTCATCGGGAACCTCGTCAAAGCCGTTCCAATCACCCCGGGCGGGGTGGGAACCTACGAACTCACGCTCGCCCTGACGTTCGGGCTTGCAGGAACGCCGGCAGTCACGGCAACGCTGATAGCGGTCGTCGACCACCTGATCAAGAACCTGGTCACGCTCGTCGGAGGCGTCGGATCGATCTACTACTTCGGCGACTGGTCGATGGATCTCTTGAAGAGAGCATTCAACAGGGATATCGAGACGGAGGATACATTTGGCGGTTGAGTTTCTCATCCCCGTGCTCCTCTGGCTCGGTGTCGTCAAGATGCTCCACCTCGCCGTCTGGCCGGCGCTTGAGCGCACGTTCGGTAACCTTGGAGCAGCCGCTGCATACCCGGCATCGATCCTCCTCTTCACGCTCGGCACGTGGTACCTGGGGCTCATAGGCCTTCCCATCTGGCTCGCCCTCCTGCCGTTCGTGGCCGCAGCCGCATATGCTGCATCGCAGCGATTCTTCACGAGAGAGAGGCTGCGGTCGGCGCTCACCTGGGACCTCGCCTTCCTGCTCCCCTTCCTCTTCATGCTCGAGGTGCGCTGGATCAACCCGAGCATCTCCTACGCCGAGAAGTTCATGGACCACGCGATCCTTGCATCGATCATGCGGGCACCCACCGTCCCGCCGCTCGACCCCTGGTATGCAGGGGGGACGCTGGACGTCTACTACTACATCGGCTACTGGATGAACGGCGCGCTCGGACTTGTATCCGGCGTGCCCTCGACGGTCACGTTCAACCTCGCGCTCCCGACGGTGCTCGGCCTCTCCGTTGTCTCGCTCTATGCCCTCGGGCACCTCCTCCTCGACCGTCACCGGTGGCTCCCGGTGGTCGCGCTCTTCCTCCCGAACCCCTCGGCGTTTTATCACATCCTCATCGGAGACTCCTGGTTCGATGTCCTCTGGGGGAGCACCCGGACGATCGAGAACACCATCAACGAGTACCCCATCTTCTCGATGCTCTGGGGCGATGTGCACCCGCACGTCATGAGTTTCTTCAACCAGGGGTTCCTGCTCTTCCTCCTGGTATTCGCCTACATGCGATGGGGAACCATCTCCATGCGGGGGAGGGCGCTCCTCTGCGGACTCGCCGCCCTCTCCCTCGGGTCGATGCCCGGGTTCAACTCCTGGGACGTACTCGTCTACGCACCCATCACGCTGGTCTTCGGCCTCCTGATATGGCGGCGCTACGGCAACCTCCGGTTTGACAGCCTGAAGTCCTGGATGGTGCTTGCAACAGTGCCGCCGCTCGCGGTAGCGGCATATCTCCCGTTCTACCTGCACCTCAACAGCCCCGGCGTCGAGGGAGTCGGGATCGTCCCCATACCCTCCGCACCGGTGGAATTCCTCCTGGTTCACGGATTCTTCCTCGCGGTGCTGGTCGCGTATTGCGCGCCGGATATCAGGAAGCGCCCCTACCTCCTCGCCGCCGCGGTGCCGTTCATCCTCGCCGGCTACCCGGCCGCAGCCATCGCTGTCGTCCCGCTGGTCTACCTCCTCGCCCGCCGCCGCTTTACGGCCGTCGATACGCTAGCCATACTCGGCCTTACGATCATCCTCATCACCGAACTCATCTACCTCGTGGACAACATGGGCGAGACCTACTTCCGGATGAACACGGTCTTCAAGTTCTACCTCCCCGCATGGTTCCTCCTCGGGACAGCGAGCCTTGCCATCATCGGCGAGTGGCTCCAGGGCACCGGGATCGACCGGCACATATCAAGCCGGATGGGGAAAGCACTCCCGGCACTGGCCGCCGTGCTCCTCCTCATCGCGCCTTTTGCGATCAACATCGACTTCGGGTATGGGAGCCATACGCTCGACGGGGCGGCATACCTCGAGGGTGCCCACCCTGGAGATGCTGCGGCGATCGCATTCCTCCAGACTCTCCCCGGAAACCATGTCATCGTCGAGGCAGAAGGCGGTGATTACACCTATTACTCACGGGTCTCGTCGTTCACCGGGATCCCGGCGATCATCGGGATGCCGTTTCACGAGCATATGTGGCGCGGGGATGATGGGCATGTGAACGAGCGGAGCACCGACGTACGGACGATCTACGAACAGCCCGGCAGGACTGTCGACCTCGCGCGGGCGTACAACGCCACCCTGCTGTATGTAGGTGCAGAAGAGCGCGACCGCTACGCCGTCTCTCTCCCGACGGATGCGCTCGAACTCATCTATGACAAGCAGGATGTCCAGATATACCGGATCCCCGCATAAACTATCAGGACGGCACCCATACGAGGCGGCGCTAAAATGGCGGAACCTTCGCGCCTCACCGGAGAGAGAATGACAAACCTTTATCACTCCTCTTATTGACATAATACAGCGCATTCGATCAGCTACGCTACTGATGAATGATGACGGAGCAGCAGAAAGCTGCCCCTGAAAGAGGTGAGTTATGGCAAAGGCATACGTGAAATTTGAGATTCCGGAAGAGATCCAGAATAAGGCCCTTGAAGCCCTTGAGATCGCAAGAGATACCGGCAAGGTGAAGAAAGGGTCGAACGAGGCAACAAAAGCAGTTGAACGCAACACCGCCCAGCTGGTTCTCATCGGTTCAGACGTTGAGCCCGAAGAGATTGTGATGCATCTTCCGCTGCTCTGCGAAGAGAAGCAGATTCCGTTCGTTTACATATCAAAGCAGAACGACATCGGCTCCGCGAGCGGCCTCGAGGTCGGTTCAGCCGCCGCCGCGATCGTCAAGTCCGGCAAGGCAAAGGACCTCGTCGAAGAGATCGCAAAGCAGATTGCTGCACTGAGAGCGTGAGGGATAAATCATGGCAAACGACGGAACGCCCGCAGAAGTTATCGAGATCATCGGCATGACCGGTATGCATGGCGAAGCCCAGCAGGTGAAGTGCCGGGTGCTCGATGGCCCGAACAAGGGGCGGATCATCACCCGCAACACTGTGGGCCCCATCAGGGAGGGAGACATCCTCTCGCTGCTCGAGACCGAGCGTGAAGCGAAGAAACTATCGAGGCGATAACCATGGTCGACAAGTATGTCTGCAGTTTCTGCGGAGAGACCCTGGAACCCGGCACTGGAACGATGTTCGTCAAGAGAGACGGAACCATCTACTACTTCTGCAGTTCCAGGTGCCAGAACAACTACCGGCTCGGCCGGGTGCCGCGCCGCGTAGAGTGGACCGCAGCCGGGCGGAGAGCCCGCGGTAAAGAGTGATCGGGATGGACCGCACATTCGTGATGGTCAAACCCGACGGCGTCCAGCGCGGACTCGTCGGGGAGATCGTCTCCCGGTTCGAGGCAAAGGGCCTCAAGCTCATCGGGGCGAAACTTGAGAGCCTCCCCGAGGAGCGGGTCGTCGAGCAGTACCGCGAGCACAAGGAAAAGCCCTTCTTCCCGGGCCTCGCGACCTACATCATGAGCGGCCCCTGCTTCCTGATGGCATGGGAGGGGAAGGGTGTCGTCGCAGTCGTCCGGAGGATGGTCGGCGCAACGAACCCCGCAGAAGCTGC
>JAAZGM010000292.1 GCA_012511245.1 Methanomicrobiales archaeon
CGGGCAAGCGCCGCCGCCAGATCGATCCCGGCCGGATCGATGATCCCGCTTCGTGAATCGGCAAGCCCGGTGACGATGATATCGAGGTCTTTTGCAAGGAGCGCTCGTGCAATACCCCGGCCGACGGACCCAAACCCCAGGATGGCGATCCGCATCATGCCTCCTCCAGGGGTTCGATGACGAGGAGGTTCTTCTGCTCCGCGACGCCGCGCAGGATCCTGAGCGCTTTCTTCATCTCTTCGCGGGTGGTCGAACGGATGATGATGCGGGCAGAAGAGGGGGCGTTGATGGCCGGCATGGCAAGCGAGAGTTCCGTCACCTCGGCCGAGCCGGTCCTGTCGATCTGATCGACGGTATCGGAGAGATCCGTGTGCATCAGGTGCCCGATCACGATCAGCGTACACTCATAGAGGAGTCGTTCTTCATCGATTCGCACGACGTTGACGCCCTGAGCCCGGAACATCTCAAGGAGCCGTGCAAGGCGCCCTTCGGGGAGCTCCAGGACGATCTGAACGTCCAGCGCCTCCGTTGTCGCCGACGTCTCCCTCTGGTGGATGACCGCGATGATATTTCCTCCGACGGCCGAGATCGGCTGGAGGGCTGCAACCAGCTGCCCGGGCTGGTCCCTCATCTCGAGCTTCATTGATACCTGCAAAAAACCACCTGCTGAATGGTTGACCTGCCGGAGTGATAAGCCTTGTACATTCCCCTGCCGGGGTGAGAGCAAAAAAATGGTACAGCCGGGTGGGGTTACTTTATCGACCCTGGTGCGGCGGTGACGATCGGGAGCGCCCGGGCGAACTCAGGAAGGAGTTCGGCAGGGATGCCCATGACAAGTTCGTTGTCCTCGATCCCGGAGAACTTGCGCGAACCGTCGCACCCGAGCGAGTAGTTGATCTTCCCCGAGAGGTAGGGCAGCGCGGTCGCATCTGCGCAGACCGACTGAATCCCCGCCATAGAGGACTCGATCCGTCCGCCGAGCAGGTAGAGGGTCGTCTGCGCAAGTTTCAGCATCGCCCGGGGTTCGGTGACGATGACAACGACATGCGGGTCAAACGGCGTCTTCTCAAGCGGCGCGTAGACGGTTGCGTAGGTCTCGAGCTCCGGAACATGCGGCACCCGCTGGATCGTCCGCATGCAGGAAGCCCAGCTCTCGAACTTGCCGAGTTTGTAGTAGAACTCGCCGGTTTTGAGGCTTTTTGTGAGTTCTTTCAGCCCGAGAGCCCAGGCGCCGCCCATACAGATGTGTTTTTCGGCGGTCGCGTAGAAGATCTCGCCGTTCAGTCGCGCCCTGCTGATCATCTGGCAGTGGCGGACGCTCTCAGCGATCGGCTCGACCCCCTCGGGGATACCCCGGGCATCTTTTGCGAGTTTCACCGCGACGGGCGAGCCCCGCAGGTCAAGGGTTTTCTTGAACGTCTCTGCAATCTCCGCATAGGAGTATTCAGTGCGCATCTGGTCTTCCATGATTGTGTTCACTTCCTCTGTGAAGATAATCCGCGCAACCACTCATAAATTCTTTGTTTGGGATATCAGGAGGGTTAGAGGTTGCGCAGTTTGCGGTTCACCTTCTCAAAGAACGGTTTATCGGTATAGACAAAGAGAGCAGGCTGATCCGACCGCTTAACCGTGAGGGTAGCCTCTCTCTCCAGTTCAAACGTTGTCTGTCCATCGATGACGAGGTGTGCCGGTTTCTCGGTCTCAAGGGTGATCTCAAGGTTCCTCCGGGTGCTGATGAGGTGTGGGCGCGATGAGAGCATGTAGGGTGCGAGCGGGACGAGGAGATATCCCTCGATCTGCGGGTCGACGATCGGTCCTCCTGCGCTCATGGCGTAGGCGGTCGATCCGGTCGGTGTCGATATGAGAAGGCCGTCCGCCCGGAACCGCTCTGCAGGCGTCCCATCGACGTAGACGCCGAACCGGAGCATCTTTGCCGGGCGGTCGGTGACGACGAGCCCCTCGTTGAGGGCGTCCCCGAAGTGCCTCCCGTCGACGGAGAGGTTGACCCGGAGCCTCTGTTCGACCTGGAACCCACCTTCGTGGGCGGCAAAGAACGCATGCGCCTCGTCGGGCTCCAGATCCGCGAGGAACCCGACCTCGCCCCAGTTGATCCCGAGCACCGGGATCTGTCTCTTCATCTGGTTGATCGTGAGAAGGACTGATCCGTCGCCGCCGACGACCACGACCATGTCGCCGTCGATCTTCTCGAATCTGACGCCATCCTCACCGAGACACCTGGCCGTGCCCCGTTCAAGAACGACGTCGTGCCCGAGATCTTCGAGGTCACGAGCGAGGCCGGAGGTGTAACGGAGCGCATCGACGTCATCGATACGCGATACCAGCACGATCTTCATCTCTCCATCACCTCAGGTACTCGATGACCTTGTTGTGGAGGATCCCGTTCGTGGCGATGAGGTTTCGGCCGACCGATACTTCATCGGGGAAGATAAGGGGATTTCCCTCGATATCCGAGACCATACCACCTGCTTCCTCACAGACCAGCATCCCGGCCGCTGCATCGGTGACGCGGAGCGTCCCCCGGACATCGACGAAACCGTCGATGCGGCCGCACCCGACGTAGCAGAGTTCGAGTGCCGATGCACCGAGGAGGCGCCAACGCCGGATCTGCCGGTTGATCCCGAGCACACGGGTCGGGTCGAACTTCCGGCCGTAGACGCTCATGGCGCTCTCTTCAAGGAGCGCCGTCCCCGAGACATGGATGGGGTGCCCGTCAAGGAAAGCACCCTGCCCTCTGACGGCGTGAAACGTCTCACCTGTGGCGAGGTTCTGGACGTATCCGGCCTGGACGATCCCTCCATTCGCATATGCTATGGAGAGGGCGTAAAACGGTATCCCGACCACGGCGTTATAGGTGCCGTCGACCGGGTCGAGGAAGATGGTGCCGCTCTCCCCGCTCATATCGGCGCACCCGAGTTCTTCGCTGATCAGGCGGCGGCAGAACGGGTGGTGCGTGAAGTAGTCTACGATGATATCCTCCGCGACCTGGTCAATCAGCTTCGTGGGCGAGCCGTCCGCGCCCATCTTGACACAATCCCCCGCCTCCGGCGTTCCAACCATACCCGCCACGGCATCCCGAACGGCTCCCGCCACATCCTCGCATGCCCGGATGAAGTCCATCAATGTTTCCTCGCCCCTGCCTTTTATTCTACGGTGTATTTATGTACTGTAATCCAGATACATTAATCACGCGTTTATCGAGTGAGACAATATGAAGGAACAGACTGAAGTTGGGAAACTAAAAGAAGGACGGTACGTCGTCGTAGATGATGAGCCTTGCAGGATTGTCTCCATCGCTATCTCCAAGCCCGGAAAGCACGGGGCGGCAAAGTCCCGCATCGACTGCATCGGCATATTTGATGGTGTCAAGCGCTCGATCGTCCAGCCGGTCTCGGCAAAGACCTACGTGCCCATCGTGGAGAGGAAGACTGCGCAGGTCATATCGATCGCCGGCACGACCGTTCAGCTCATGGACGTCAAGGACTTTGAGATGTTCGAGCTCAATGTGGCTGAGGAGCAGGCCGCCGATCTCGAGCCGGGTAAAGAGATCGCCTACATAGCAGCCCTGGGTAAGAAGAAGCTTGAGTGACCTGTTCTGGCTCTCGAAGACGGGCATGCACGAGCTTGCCCATTCTCATTTTGCGGATGCGGATGCGTCGTATGAGGATGCCCGTTACGCTATCTTCGGCGTGCCTTACGACGGCACGACGTCGTTTCGGCCGGGGACGCGCTTTGGGCCCCGGGCGATCCGGGAGATCTCGTTCAACTTCGAGTCCTACGACCCTGCGACGGGGATGGATCTCTACGATATCCCGGTGACGGATCTCGGTGATCTCGCGGTCTCCCGATTGCCGGAGGATCTGGTCGGCCAGGTCGCCGATGTCGCGGGGGATATCGTCCGCGACGGGAAGGTTCCGGTGATGCTCGGCGGCGAGCATACCGCGACGGTCGGCGCGGTCAGGGCGGTGGAACCGGATGTCTACGTCGTCTGCGACGCGCACCTCGACCTCCGGGACGAACTCGACGGGACGCCCTACAGCCACGGGTGCGTCACCCGGCGGGTTCTTGATACGGTCGCGGATGTCGTCATCATCGGCGCCCGGAGCGGCGATCGCGAGCAGTTCGAGGTTGCGGCGGAGAGGACGCAATTGTATACCGCAGATACGGTGCGGGAACGCGGGATCGCCGCCGTCCTCCAGGAAGTCCGGGAGCATATCAGAGAACGGCGGGTCTATCTCTCGATCGATGCCGATGCGATCGACTGCTGCCTCACCCCCGGCCTCGGGACGCCCGAGCCGTTCGGGATGACGCCGCTCGAGGTCCGGGAGGTGGTGCGAACCCTTGCGCCGTATGCCGCGGGGTTCGATTATGTCGAGGTCGCACCGTTCGATTCCGGGCAGACAGCGGCGGTGGCGGCGCAGATGGTGCGTGAGTTTATTGTAAGGCACTGGATTGCGGGGCGGTGAAGGGGTCGGGTTTTCTGGTGTCCCGGCGGAGTGCCCCCTCTCGACGATCCGGGTTTATGTCTCACGGCCTCCATTCCCCGGCATGAGAGGGGGATCAATCGGCGTTCTTGAGGGACGCTCTGATGGACCCCGGTCGGGAACCCGCCCAACCCGGAGAACACGTCAGCCTCTCTTGCTGGTTCTCCTCGCGGACAAGTTTCAGTTCCATGCAGCTCCCTCCGGGACACGCGATCTTTTCGTAGATGCCCGGAGCAGTAACTATTATGGTCGTATATCCACAACCACTCCGTTGTATGCCATCGGTCAGGCGGCCGATCATCCATGAGTTCGCGGCAAAGGCACGAGAGGCGTGCGGAGACGCAATAGAAGAGATCATACTCTTTGGCTCTGTGGCCCGGGGAGATGATCGGCCGGACTCAGATATCGATATCCTCGTAATTACACCCAAAGAAGACTTTCGTCTTCGCGAATTCCTCACCGGGCTTGCTTTTGATCTGCTGATGCAGACGGGTGAGCGGATCTCGGTCAAGGTACTCTCCCGTGCCGATGTTGCGGCGCACCGACAGTACCCCTTTGTCAGAGGTGTTTTCCAGGACGGGGTGGCGGTGTGAACTACCCCGCGCTCTCGGGCAGGGCTTCCTGCTTCATGGCCAACACTTGCACCACAGAGATGTGATGGAGAGGTCTTGGCTTCACAGGCTCGAAGGGCTGTTCCATCCCCACGCGGTGAATATTCACCGCAGCATTGTAGTCTCGATCGGCAACAAATCCGCAGTACGGGCAATCGTGAACTCTCACCGAGAGATCCTTCTTCACGATACTTCCGCAGTTCGAAC
>JAAZGM010000293.1 GCA_012511245.1 Methanomicrobiales archaeon
CCCTCCTCTCCCTCTTCCTCTGCGGGCCGTTCGGCGGGCTTGTCCTCGTCCTTGCGACCGCCGTCGGTTACGTCCCCTCGCTCGTCAACATCCGCCGGGTCTACTGCATGGGGGCGATCATGGTTCCCGTGATGGCCTACTCTTTCGGGTTTGCCTGACGCTCTTATATCGACTGCCTCCCAATACCGTACCATGCAGCAGCGCTACTGGTTCGGGGATCTCGATGAGGATGGGTGCCGGGCAGCAGGTACCGATCCGGCCGCGCTCGCGGAGCGGGCGGTTGCGCTTCGCACCGATATGGATTCGTTCGTCCCCCTCGACTGGGAGATCGCCCGGGACTGCGGGGTTGTCCGGACACGGGAGGAGT
The DNA here is from genome assembly GCA_012511245.1 of Methanomicrobiales archaeon. Lineage (GTDB taxonomy): Archaea > Halobacteriota > Methanomicrobia > Methanomicrobiales > Methanoculleaceae > Methanoculleus. The sequence goes on from JAAZGM010000293.1 coordinate 368, forward strand.
ACGTCGACCTGCTCCGCTCCGTCTGCACTATCCTTGCCCGGAAAAAGATCGCTCAATCATACGAGGGCCGGGACGTCGAACTCCTCCAGATGGTCAGGATGCTCGATGAGCTCGACAACGTCATCAACCTCCTCTCCGAGCGTGCAGCGGAGTGGTACCAGGTCACGAACCCGTCGTTCTCCCGGAAGTACCGCAGCCTCCCGGCAAAGAAGATGCTCGACCTCATCCGGCGGGGAGCGCGGGGAGGGTTGTCGGATGTGGCCGATGAGATCGATCGGCTCGCTGCGACAAGGACCCGCCTGATGCGGGAGGTCTCTGCCCGGGCAGATGCAGTGATACCGAATACGAGCGCTCTCATCGGTGGGCTGGTCGCGGCCCGGCTCCTCTCCCGTGCGGGAGGTCTCCCTGAACTTGCACGAATGCCGGGGAGCACCATCCAGGTTCTCGGTTCGGAGCGTGCCCTCTTCTCGCACCTCCGGAGTGGGTCGCCGCCGCCCAAGCACGGGATCATCTTCCAGCATCGCCGGGTCCACAACGCACCGAGAGACGTCCGGGGTCGGGTCGCCCGGGTGCTTGCGGCGAAACTCGCCATCGCCGCCCGGCTCGACTACTACCGGGGCGAGGCGGTGCCGGCGTTCCTCAACGACGCTCAGGCGCGGATCGATGAGGCGGGGGTCACGGCATGATCCGGCTCGGAAACGTGCTCGTCTCCAGGGGCGAGGGGGGGGTCTACGGGGAGAGGACGCTTGATGGTTACCGGGTCTGGGATCCTTACCGGAGCAAGCTTGCGGCGCTCTATACCCTCGGCGGGGGGGTGGAGCTCGTACCCGAGATGAGGGTGCTCTACCTCGGTGCGGCGAACGGGACCACGGTCTCCCACGTCGCCGATTATGTCGATACGGTCTATGCGGTGGAGTTTGCACCCCGGCCGATGCAGGATCTCATCGAGGTAGCCCGACGGCGAAAGAATATCGTCCCGATCATGGCCGACGCGAACCGGCCTGAGGGGTATGCGCCGTTCGTGGAGGCGGTCGACCTGGTCTACCAGGATGTGGCGCAGCCGAACCAGATCGAGATCGCAGAGAAAAATCTCGCCTTCCTCAAACCGGGCGGGTACCTCATCCTGATGCTCAAGACCCGGAGCGTGGATGTCAGGCGCGATCCGGCCGGGGTCCTTGCGGAGGCACGGGCGGGGCTTGAGCGGC